>JACCVZ010000337.1 GCA_013697905.1 Nocardioidaceae bacterium | reverse complement strand
GGCGAGAGCGACGTACGCGCCGGTTATCGACGCCGTACGCGTTCCGCCGTCCGCCTGGAGCACGTCGCAGTCGAGCACAATCGTGTTCTCGCCGAGCGCCCGGTAGTCGACCACCGCCCGCAGCGAGCGCCCGACGAGGCGCGAGATCTCGTGGGTCCGCCCCCCGATCCGGCCCTTGACCGACTCGCGGTCGGACCGGGTGTGCGTCGAGCTCGGCAGCATCGCATACTCGGCCGTCACCCAGCCGAGATCGCTGCCCTTCCGCCACCGCGGCACACCCACGCTTGCGCTGGCGGCGCAGAGCACTCTCGTCCTGCCGAACTCGACGAGGACCGATCCCGCAGCGTGGTCGAGCCATCCTCGGGTGATTGTGACCGGGCGCAGCTCGTCGTCGGCACGGCCGTCTGCGCGCGTCATTCTGCGGAGCCTACCGAGCGGCGTTACGGCTCGAGGCGGAGCCCGGACCGCGCCAGGGTGAGCGGCCCGTCGAAGTGCGGCCGCGCCTCCGCGAGCACCGCAGCACGGTCGTGCCACGGCGGAATGTGCGTGAGCACCAGGTGGCCGACACCGGCTGCGGTCGCGGTGGTCGCGGCGTCCCGCCCGGACATGTGCAGGTGCGCAGGGTTGTTCGCATCCTCGAGGAACGACGCCTCGGCGAGCAGCACGTCAGAGTCCTTCGCCAGCTCGGTGAGCGCATCGCAGGGTCCCGTGTCACCCGAGTACACGATGCTGTGGCCACCGTGGCTGACCCTGAGGGCGTAGGTGTCCACCGGGTGGTCGACCACCGCGGTCTTTACCGTGAACGGGCCGATCTCGAGCTCCGCACCGTCGTACTCCCCGATGTCGAACTCGGCGCTCATCCCCGGCGTCGCGGCCATGCCGTACGCCTGCGCCAGCCGGTCCGCGGTGCCTGGCGGCCCGAACACCGGGATGCGGCCGAGATGCCCGGTTGGGTGATATCGGCGTACGACGTGGAAGCCGCACATGTCGAGGCAGTGGTCGGGGTGGAGATGCGTGAGGGCTACGGCGTCGATGCTGCGAAGGTCGGCGTGCCGCTGCAGCGCACCGATGGCGCCACTGCCGAGGTCGAGCACGAGACGGAACACCCGGTCGCCGTACGGCGCTTCCAGCAGGTAGCACGAAGCCGGGGAGTCGGGTCCGGGCAACGAGCCGGAACATCCCACGACGGTGAGCCTCATACGGCGACCCCCAGCCGTCGGTCCCCGACCCACGCGAACTGGTCCACCATGTCGAGCTCCGGCCCGAGGAAGCGTCGGCCGGTCTCACGGAACTCGCCGGGCTGTCCCGTCGTGAGGAACAGGTGCTCGGGAGCCGACAGGCCGCGCGGTCGCTCCAGCCCGTCGCGCGCCAGCAGCGCGTAGACGTCCTTCGCGGTCTCGTCGGCG
Organism: Nocardioidaceae bacterium; assembly: GCA_013697905.1. Taxonomy (GTDB): domain Bacteria; phylum Actinomycetota; class Actinomycetes; order Propionibacteriales; family Nocardioidaceae; genus JACDHG01. Next base: position 929 of record JACCVZ010000337.1, on the reverse strand, counting down.
CTGGACACGAGCGTCACGGCGTCTCCGAGGACGGCGGAGATCACCGTCGTCAGGAGGGGATAGTGGGTGCAGCCGAGGACCAGCGTGTCGATCCCCGCCGCCACCAGCGGCTGAAGGTACTCGTCGGCGTACGCCAGCGCCTCGGGGCCACTGGTCACCCCACGTTCTACGAGCTCGACGAACCGGGGACAGGCCTGGGTGCTCAGCCGCACCTGAGGCGCGGCGGCGAACGCGTCCTCGTAGGCCATCGAGGCACGGGTCGCCTGCGTGCAGATGACCCCCACTCGGTTGTTGCGAGTGGCGGCGACCGCGCGCCGGGTGGCCGGGAAGATCACCTCGACGACCGGCACCGGATAGCGCTCCCGGGCATCGCGGAGCATCGCCGCGCTGGCCGAGTTGCAGGCGATCACGAGCGCCTTGACGCCGCGACCGACGAGATGGTCGAGGCACTCCAGGGCGTACTCCCGGACCTCCGCGATCGGCTTGGAGCCGTACGGCTGCCGGGCGGTGTCACCGAGGTAGAGCACCGGCTCGTCAGGAAGGCGGTCCAGCACCGCTCGCGCCACCGTCAGCCCGCCGAACCCGGAGTCGAAGATGCCGATCGGCGCGTCCGTCACAGTCCGAGCGTACGACGCACATCACCTCCACCGAGCCACCCGGGAGGTGAGGGAGGTCAGGCGTCGTCGAAGGGGAGGGTCTGCTGAGGCGGCCCGTGGGTGGGGTCCACTCCATCGAACAGGCTGCTCACAGACTCGCCGGCATGCACTCGCGAGATCGCCTCTGCGAACAGGTCTGCCACCGAGCGGACCTTGAGCTCCGGCCACCCCTCGGGGCGCGGCACGGTGTCGGTGGTCACCATCTCGCTGATGGACGGATGGCCGCGGAGCCGCTCGACGGCCTTGCCGACGAAGAGGCCGTGGGTGCAGGCG
>JACCVZ010000318.1 GCA_013697905.1 Nocardioidaceae bacterium | reverse complement strand
ACCACGCCGTGCACCCGCGACGGGAGGGCGGCGTCGAAGTCGTCCACCACGAGCTCGCGGCTGACCGAGTCGTAGTGACGGCGGATCGCCCGCATCAAGAAGAACATCGCTGCCATCGCGAGGATGGCGATGTAGGCACCGTGGGTGAACTTCGTGACGAGCACGACCACGAGCACCAGTCCGGTCACGCTCAAGCCCAGCCCGTTGATCACCCGGCTGCGGCGCATCCGTGCCCGCCGGGCCGGGTCCACCTCGGTCGCCAGCAGCCGGTTCCAGTGGCGGATCATGCCGGTCTGACTCGCGGTGAACGACACGAAGACGCCGACGATGTAGAGCTGGATGAGCCGGGTCACCTCGGCGTCGAAGGAGACGATGAGGATGATCGCGAAGCCGGCCAGCACGATGATGCCGTTGCTGAAGGCCAACCTGTCCCCGCGGGTGTCCAGCTGCCGGGGCAGGTAGCCGTCCCGGGCGAGGATCGAGGTGAGGACCGGGAAGCCGTTGTAGGCGGTGTTCGCCGCGAGCACCAGGATCACACCCGTGACTGCGGTGACGAAGAGGAAGCCCACGTCGAAGTTGTCGAAGATGCCCTGCGCCAGCTGGCCGATCACCGGGTCCTGGTGGTAGCCGTTCCCCACCGGGGTCCCGTCTGCTCGCAGCAGCTCCCTGGCCGGGTGGTCCGAGATGCGCACGTGCATGAGGTTGCCGAGCGCAATGATGCTCAGGGCCATCGTGATCGCGATCGTGCCGAGCAACAGCAAGGTGGTGGCCGCGTTGCGTCCCTTCGGCTTGCGGAACGCCGGCACCCCGTTCGAGATCGCCTCCACACCGGTGAGTGCGGCGCAGCCGGACGAGAACGCCCGCAGCAGCAGGAAGGCGAAGGCAAAGCTGCCGAGTCCACCCACGAAGTCCTTGTGCTGTTTCAGCGTGTACTCCGCACTGGCCGCCGGCGGCAGCGCCCCGAAGACGTCGCCGAAGAAGTAGCGCGCGAAGCCCCACAGCGTCATCCCCAGGATCGCCACGATGAACAGGTACGTCGGCACCGCGAAGGCGGACCCGGACTCCCGGACCCCCCGCAGATTCATCGCCATCAAGAACACGGTCGCGATCACGGCCACCAGCACCTGGTGCCCACGCACCGGGTCGACGGCCGCGGCGGCGTACTGCGCGGCCGACGAGATCGACACCGCCACCGTCAAGACGTAGTCGACGAGCAACGCGCTCGCCACCACCAGCCCGGGGGTCGACCCGAGGTTGGTGGTCGTGACCTCGTAGTCACCGCCGCCGCTCTGGTAGGCCTGGACGTTCTGCCGGTAGGACGTGACCACGGTGAGCATCACCAGCGCGACGGCGATGCCAACCTTCCACGAGTAGGAGTAGGCCGACACGCCGGCCGAGGCAAGTACGAGGAAGATCTCGTCCGGTGCGTACGCCACCGACGACAACGCGTCGCTGGCGAAGACCGGAAGTGCCACCCGCTTGGGCAGCAACGTCTCCGACAGCTGCGTGCTGCGGAGCTTGCGCCCGAGGATCAGACGCTTTGCCGCAGCGGCGATGCTCACAGGCGGCGATGCTAGACCACGGTCACGGCTCAACGCGGGCACGGCAGGTGTAGCGTCGGCGTGCCGAGCCGGACAACCGAGAAGGGGCGCCAGGGCAACACCATGCACGTGGTGATCATGGGTTGCGGGCGCGTCGGCTCGACCCTGGCGCGCAGCCTCGAGCAACGAGGGCACGGTGTGGCGATCATCGACCAGAACCCGGACGCCTTCCGCCGGCTCGGGCCGTCGTTCTCCGGCACCACCGTCACCGGGTTCGGCTTCGACCGCGACGTGCTGCGGGAGGCCGACATCGAGCAGGCGGCGGCCTTCGCGGCGGTCTCGAGCGGCGACAACTCCAACATCATCTCCGCCCGGGTGGCGCGTGAGCAGTTCGGGATCGCCAACGTCGTCGCCCGCATCTATGACCCGCGACGCGCCGAGGTCTACGAGCGGCTCGGGATCCCGACTGTGGCAACGGTGACCTGGGCCGCCGACCAGGTCGTTCGCCGCATCCTGCCCCGCGACTCCGAACCACTGTGGCGGGACCCGTCGGGGACTGTGCGGGCGGACCAGATCGCGGCCCCGCCGGCATGGATCGGTCACACCGTGCTCGCCATGCAGGAGCGGACCGGTGCGCGGGTGGCGTTCATCACCCGGCTCGGCTCGGGGATGATCCCGAGCCGCGAGACCGTGATCCAAGACGGCGACCTCATCAACCTCTTCCTGCTCGAGGAGCAGGAGGAGGCGGTCACCGTCGCACTGGCGTCCGGCCCCGAGGAACCCTGATGCGGGTCG
>JACCVZ010000074.1 GCA_013697905.1 Nocardioidaceae bacterium | reverse complement strand
CCCTGTCCACCTCGATGCCCTTTCCCCCCAGACGCTGCCATCTGAGGACGCCGACGAGCAGTTCGGCGACGAGGAGCACTGGGGGGCGCGCAATCTCTTGCTCGCGCCGTTGACAGCCGGGGGAGAGCTGGTCGGCGCTGTGTCGCTGAGCATGCCGATGGGCGCCCCGCCGCCCGGGGAGTTCCAGTGCAGCATGCTCGAGATCTTCGCCCTCCAGGCAGCCGTGGCGATCCACCAACATCGGATATCTGAGCGGGCGGCTGCGGACCATCTGGCGCTTCGCCTGAGCGAGGAACGGTTCCGCCTTGCCTTCGACAACGCGCCGATCGGCGTGGCCGAGATCATCGCCGGCGACGGAGGGGCTGTCATCGCGCGTATCAACCGCGCCGCCGGAGCCATGTTCGGTGCGAGCGTCATCGGCTCTCGTCACGAGCCAGTGGACCAGGTGTTCGCGGTCATGCGCGGGGAGCCGTTGTCGACGCTCATCATTGGTCTCCTAGAACGGGACCGCAGCACGGTGCGCGTGGAGGTGCCGTTCATCGGTTCAGACGGCGGCGAGTTCTGGGGACTCGTCGAGGCAGCCTCCCTCGAGACCACGCCAGGCCAGCCGGGAGTCCTCTGTCAGATCGTCGACATCACCCAGGCCAAGGCGGAGGAGCGCGAGCTCACGAAGTTGGCCCAACATGACGCCTTGACCGGGCTACCCAACCGGCTGGTGATCATGGACAGGCTGGACGCCGCAGTGCGTGAGGCCACCGAGCAGGGCACTACCGGTGCCTTGCTCTTCTGCGACCTCGACGACTTCAAGTCGATCAATGACAAGCGGGGTCACCTCGTCGGCGACGACGCCCTGGTGGCGTTGGCGACCCGTCTGCACTCCGTCGTCCGGACGAGCGACACGGCCGGTCGCTTCGGAGGCGACGAGTTCGTGGTGATCAGCTTCCCGCTGCCGGAGGAGGCGGCCGAGCTGCTCGCCGAACGGATCTCCGTGGCGATGAGCGCCCCCATGGAGATCGAAGGCGACGAGCTGGCCGTCGGCGTCAGCATCGGTATCGCCATGATCACTCCCGGGATGCACGCCAGCGAGCTGCTCAAACGCGCCGACGCTGCCATGTACGCCGTGAGGTCGCGGCGCGACCGGCCGCTGTACGTGCTCGACGCCGGCTGACGGTCAGGTCAGCGCAGGCCAACCGTCCGGAAACTCCTCGGCCAGTCGCGCGGCCTCCTTGTAGAGCTTCTTGCGCAGCTTGGTGGGCACCTTGTCACCGAACACCGTGCCGCGGAGGTGGTCCGTCTCGTGCTGGAGGCAGCGGGCCAGCAAGCTGGCGCCGGCGTAAGCCACGTCGTCGCCGTGCTCGTCAAGGCCGGTGACTTCCACGTACTCGAGCCGGGCGCACTCCACGAAGGCACCAGGCAGCGACAGACAACCCTCATCCGCCACCAGCAGACCGCGCTGGCGACCTGCTGGCAGGGTCAGCGTGGGGTTGCAGACGACACCGGACTCGGAGTCGCAACCCTCGTCAGCCGGGCAATCGAAGACGAAGACCGCGAGATCGACACCGATCTGATTGGCTGCGAGACCGACACCATCGGCGGCACGCATGGTAGCGACCATGTCGGCAACAAGGGTCTGCAGGCCGTCGTCGAAGGCGTTGACTGGCCGGCAGGGCCGGTGCATCACGGGCTCACCCCAGCGAGTGATGGGACGAGCGCTCCCCCCGGTCGGCAGCAAGCTCACGCAGGCGACCGTATCGCAGCGCCGAAGGGCTCGGCCGGGCTGACGTCAGTTGAACTGCCAGGAGCGTTTGGACAGGCCGAACCAGAATCCGTCGATCACCGAGGTGGCGGCGGGGGAGTCGTCCGCACTCGCACCGAGACTGACGAACAGTGGCGCGAAGTGCTCGATGCGGGGGTGGGCGAGCCTGGCGGCGGGGGCTTTGTGCAAGAAGTCGATGACCGAGTCGACGTCGTGGGCTGCCACGGCACGCTCGGCCCAGTCGTCGAACTCCCTCGACCAACCGGGCGCCGCGATGTCGGTGCCGCGGCTCATGTCCAGGAGGCTGAGGTTGTGGGTGGTGAAGCCGCTGCCAAGGATCAGCACACCTTCGTCGCGCAGCGGTCGCAACCGTCGTCCGAGTTCGAACAGGGTCCTCGGATCCAGCGTCGGCATCGAGACCTGCAGCGTCGGCACGTCGGCATCGGGAAACATCTCCACCAGTGGCACGTAGGCGCCGTGATCGAGACCGCGATGCGGAGCGTCGTGCACGGTGTGCCTTGGTGAGTCCAGCAGAGCGCGGACGCTCGCGGCGAGGTCCGGTGCCCCTGGAGCGGCGTAGGTGACATCGTAGTACCGCTTCGGGAAGCCCCAGAAGTCGTAGACGAGGGGCACGGTCTCGGTGGCGCCGAGAGTGAGGGGAGCCTCCTCCCAGTGCGCCGAGACGACGAGCACAGCGGTCGGCCGCGGTAGGGCGGCGGACCAGTCGGCCAGCGGGCTCGTCCACAGCCTGTCGGCCGCGAGCGGGGGCGCCCCGTGCGAGAGGTAGACGACGGGCATCCGAGCCTCGACCTGGACCATCGGCACTCCTTGGCGAGATAGTTGAGAGTTCAAGTATATGCAGTGGCTCATCGAGGACAAGGGCACGTCGGGGGCCACTGGTCCGGGTGCGTGCCGCGTGCCCTCCGCGTTGAGTCAGACGGATCGGCGAAGGATCGAGGCGCTCAACCCAGGCTGGAGTACAGCGCCGTGGTCTTGTCTGCGATAGCCCCCCAGTCGAAGGTCGACACGGCACGTTGCCTGCCGGCGGCGCCGTACCGACGGGCCAGCTGCGGGTCGGCAGCCAGGGTGTTGACACCGGCGGCCAGGCCGGCCTCGAAGGCCTCGATGTCGGCGGGTGTGTAGTCGACGAGGATCCCGGTCTGGCCGTGCACGACCACCTCAGGGATGCCGCCGACAGCGCTGGCGACCACGGCGGTCGCGCAGGCCATGGCTTCCAGGTTGACGATGCCGAGCGGCTCGTAGACCGAAGGACACAAGAAGGCGAGCGCATGTGTCAGCACCTGACGGACGGACTGGCGGGGCATCATCTCGCTCACGACGACGACGCCGGTCCGAGCCGCCTGGAGCCGGCTGATCGCCGCATCGGTCACCGCTTTCAGGTCGGGCGTGTCGGCAGCACCGGCGAGCAGCAGGATCTGAACCTCCGCGTCGAAGCCGAGTGCGGCCCGGAGGAGGTGGGTCACCCCCTTCTGCCGGGTGATGCGGCCGACGAAGGTGACGTACGGCCGCGACAGGTCGATGCCGAGTCCTTCCACGACGCTGGTGCCGGTCTCGGGGCGGTAGAGCTCCGCGTCGATGCCGTTGTAGATGACGTGGATCCGGCCCGCGTCGACCTCGGGGTACGCCGACAAGACGTCGTTCGCCATGGCGTGGCTCACCGCGACGATGGCATCAGCGCCGAGGTACGCCGTGCGCTCGGCCCAGCAGGAGACGCGATACCCGCCACCGAGCTGTTCGGCCTTCCACGGCCTTTGCGGTTCGAGCGAGTGTGCGGTGACGACGTGCGGGACGTCGTACAACAGCTTCGCGAGGTGACCTGCCATGTTGGCGTACCAGGTGTGCGAGTGGACGACGCCGAGCCCTTCACACGCAGCCGTCATCGCAATGTCGGCCGAGAGAACGTGCAAGGCAGGATTGGCCAACGGAAAGCGGGAGTCCTGCTCCGGCAACGCCAACGCGCCGGGTCGCTCGTCGCCCATGCACAGCAGGGTGAGGTCCACCCGCTCGCGCAGCTGTCGGGCGAGGAAGTCGACATGCACGCCGGCGCCGCCGTACACGTCCGGAGGGAACTCGCGGGTGAGCAGACCGACGCGCATGGCGCGAGCCTAATGCGCCGACCGAACCCCCACCGGCTGCGGCTGAGCAGACGCTCGACCGGTCAACCGTCTGCCCCGCCACCAGGCAGTAGGGTCAGATCCATGGCCAAGCCCAAAGTGCTCGGTATCGTGCTGGCCGGTGGCGAGGGAAAACGGCTGATGCCGTTGACGCTCGACCGCGCCAAACCGGCCGTGCCGTTCGGCGGCAGCTACCGTCTCATCGACTTCGCGCTGTCCAACCTGGTCAACGCTGGGTTCCTGAAGCTGTGCGTGCTCACCCAGTACAAGTCGCACTCGCTCGACCGGCACATCTCGGTCACCTGGCGGATGTCGACGATGCTGGGCAACTACGTCACCCCGGTGCCGGCGCAGCAGCGCCTCGGCAAGCAGTGGTTCCTTGGCAGCGCTGACGCGATCTACCAGTCCATGAACCTGATCGTCGACGAGAAGCCGGACGTCATCGTCGTCTTCGGGGCCGATCATGTCTACCGGATGGACGCTTCACAGATGGTCCAGGCGCACGTGGAGTCCGGAGCGGGTGTCACGGTGGCGGGCATTCGGGTGCCGCGGGCAGACGCAGACCAGTTCGGGGTCATCGCCACCGATGCGGGGGGCAGCGGCATCGAGCAGTTCCTCGAAAAGCCGGCCGATCCACCGGGACTCGTTGACAGTCCGGACGAGTCGTTCGCCTCGATGGGGAACTATGTCTTCACCGCCGACGCGCTGGTGGAGGCGCTGGCGCAGGACGCGGAGGACACGAAGTCCCGCCATGACATGGGGGGCGACATCATCCCGAGGATGGTCGACCGGTCGGACGCTGCCGTCTACGACTTCAAGCGCAACGACGTCCCCGGCTCGCTCGCACGCGACCGCGACTACTGGCGCGATGTGGGAACCCTGGCGTCCTACCACGAGGCCCACCTGGACCTGGTGTCGGTCGAGCCGACGTTCAACCTCTACAACAGCCGGTGGCCGATCTTCACCTCACATCCACAGCTTCCAGGGGCCAAGTTCGTCAAGTCCGGCTCCGCCGAAGACGCGATCGTGTGCGCCGGGTCGATCGTCTCCGGTGCCACGATCACCTCCTCCGTGCTCGGCCCCAACGTCTACGTCGCGCAGCGGGCTCGGGTGGACCGCAGTGTGATCATGGACAACGTCAAGATCGGCCACGGCGCCCAGGTCGTCAACGCGATCCTGGACAAGAACATCGTGGTTCCGGACGGCCACCAGATCGGGGTGAACACTGCGGCTGACAAGGCCGCGGGTTACACCGTCACGGCCGAAGGAATCACGGTCCTCGGCAAGGGTCAGCGCATTCCTGGCACCTACTCCGGCGCCGGCTGACAGCGAAGCGATCTCACGCACCGTGGCTGACACCTGGCTTCCGACCTGCGTCGCGGCGGGCAACAGTGTGACCGCCGACGTCGGCGCCACCATGCTCCGGGCCGGTGGTAGCGCGGCCGATGCGGCGGCGGCCATGGTCCTCGCGTCCTGCGTCGCGGAGACGGTGTTCACCGGACTCGGCGGCGGGGGCTACGCGACCTACTACGAAGCCTCGACCGGCACGGTGCACTGCCTGGACTTCTTCGTCGCCGTACCCGGTCTGGCCGGCACCCGGCGAGCCCGGCCGCAGCAGGTCCCGATCGACTTCGGCGGTGAGATCGTGCCGTACGCCGTCGGCCCGTCGACGGTCGCCGTTCCGGGCATCCCGGCAGGGGTGTCGGTCCTGCACGAGCGCTGGGGCCGGCTCCCGTGGCCCGAGGTGGTGGCCCCGGCGCTGCACCACGCCGAACGGGGCGTCGTGCTGGCGCCGATGCACGCCAAGGTGCTGTCGACGATCGCCGCCGCGATGCTGATCGGGCCGGGCGCCGCCGTCTACAGCCGCGACGGCGCAAGCCTGCCGGCCGGCTCGTTGGTGCGCCATCCGGGACTCGACGTCGCGCTGGCGATCTTGCGAGACGAGGGCGCGGGCGCGTTCTACCACGGTGCCGTCGCCGAGCAGATGGTGTCGACGATCGGCGAGCTGGGAGACCTCAGCGAGGCCGACCTGTCGGCGTACGCCGTGCGGGACACGACGCCGCGGCAGGCGGAGCTCGACACCACGGTGGTGCTGGCCCGAGGCGAGGACCTCGATGACCTGCTCGGCACGCTTGCGGGGCTGGAGCTGTGCGACGACGAACCGGAGATGGCGCGTCGGATGGTCGCGGCCCTGCGGGCCAGGCCTCGCAGGGGCGACACGACGAGCCTCGCGGTCAGCGACGCGAACGGGAACGTCTGCGCGGTGACGACCAGCATGGGCCTCTCATCGGGGGTCTGGCTGCCCGGCTATGGAATTCACCTCAACTCGATGCTCGGCGAGGGGGAGCTGCTTCGCGACGACTTGGTCCCAGGCGAGCGGATGGGCTCGATGATGTCGCCGCTGGTGGTGCTGCGCGACGGCCGACCGGTCATCGCCGCCGGCGCGGCAGGTGGCAGCCGCATCCGCTCCGCGTTGGCGCAGGTGCTCGTCAACGTCCTGCGCCGACAGATGCCGGCGCAAGCTGCCATTGTGGCCCCGCGTCTCAACCCGGTGCCGGGCCGCGTCCACGTCGAGCCAGGCTTCTCCGCGGAAGTGCTGGTCGCGCTCGCCGAATCCGACGTCGTCGTACCGTGGCCGGCACTCGACTCGTACTTCGGCGGGGTCGCTGCGATCGATGCGACCGGGCCGGGCGCGGATCCTCGACGCGGAGGGGATACTCACTCGATCTGAGCAAGGTGTTGCATAGGGTGTCGCCATGTCGAACTCCAGACGACCCACCAACCCCGCGGCTCGCCGACCAGCTACCCCACGTGGCACTCAGGTGATCGTCGCCGTCGTGGCTGTGCTCTGCGTGGTGGCGATCGTGGTCGTGGGGGTGGCGGTCGGAGGAGGCAGCGACGACTCCAACGCCTCTGGGTCCGTCAGTCAGGAGCCGCTCGCACCGGGTGAGTGCAGCGATGCCCCGGCACCGCCCGCGGCACCGAAGTCCTACCCGGCGGCTCCCGACCCGTCTCTTGCTGAGGACACGACGTGGGTCGCCACCCTCAGCACCAGCTGTGGTGACATCGAGGTCGAGCTCGATGGCGCGAAGGCCCCACAGACGGTGGCGTCGTTCTTGCAACTCAGCGAGGACGGTTTCTACGACGACACCCCGTGCCACCGGCTCACCACAGAAGGCATCTTCGTGCTCCAGTGCGGTGACCCGACCGGCAGTGGCAGCGGCGGTCCCGGTTACGGGTATGGGATCGAGAACGCTCCCAAGGACGGCTCGTACCCGACCGGCACCTTGGCGATGGCGCGCAGCAACGACCCGAACAGCAACGGTAGCCAGTTCTTCATCGTGTACAAAGACACGAGGCTCCCGGTCGAGGGCGGCGGCTACACGATCTTCGGCAGGGTGACGCAGGGGCTCGACATCGTGCAGTCGATCGCCGACAAGGGTGTCGGCGGCGGCGGCGGCGACGGCAGCCCCGCCCAGCCCATCAGCATCCTCAGCGTTTCGGTTGAGAAGGCATAGCCATGGCGGTGTCGCCGGCCTCACCCGGGGTCTGGCTGGTGGCGGGTCTGTTCGTGACGAGCGGAACCCTGCACTTCATCGTTCCACGGCGGTTCGAGGCCGTCGTGCCTCGACGACTGCCGGCGAAGCGTCAGCTGGTCTACGTCAGCGGTGCCGCGGAGCTGGTCTGCGCAGCGGGCCTGTCCCATCCACGCAGCCGCGGCGTCGCGGGGTTGGCCAGCGCCGCACTGCTCGCCGCCGTCCTGCCGGCCAACGTTCAGATGGCCGTCGACGCGTGTCGTCGTGGTTCGACACCGGCCAAGGTGGCGGCCGTCGCTCGGCTCCCGCTCCAGCTGCCCTTGATGCAGATCGGTTGGCGAGCCTGGACAGCCTCGCGCAGATGAAAGGTCGCGGCCGGTCGGCTGGCTCAGGTTCGACGAGCCCGCACCAGGGTGTCGAGCGCGACACCGTCGGCGGTCGGTCGCTCGACGGTCGCGGCGAACTCGACCGAGACGTCGCCCAACGCTGCCAGCATGGCCTTCAGCTCGGTGGGGTCGTAGAGCAGCGTCTCGTCCTGCGGACCTGACACGCCCTCGCGCAGGTTGCGCCGGTCGTGGCCGACCACGATCAGCCGGCCCTGCGAGCGGACCGCCCGGACAGCCTTCAGCATCAGCGAAGCTCGCTGCTCGGGAGGCAGGTGCACATAGCTGACGAGGGCGAGGTCGACCGACTCCTCCGCGAGCGACAACGTCCGCACGTCGCCAACCTGCCAACTGAGCCGGAGGCCGACATCGTACGGCTGTCGTGCAGTCAACGCCGTGGCCCGTTCGATCGCCACGGGAGAGTAGTCGATTCCGAGCACCCGCCAGCCCAACCGAGCCAGCCAGAGGGCATTGCGGCCCTCACCGCAGGCGAGATCGACGGCGACACCAGGCAGGAACGACTCACACTGTCTGCGCACGAACTGGTTCGGCTCGGCTCCCCAGACGAGGTCGGTGTGGCGGTAACGCTCGTCCCAACCGTCGGCGTCCATCAGTGCTCCTTGCGTCTCGTCGAACCGAGGCTACCGGCGCGGAGCCGAAGGCGCGCCGGTCCTGACCGGTCAGCTGCCGCGTCGCGTTGCCACCGCCGCGAGGACGACCGGGTCGGAGCAGGCCGCGGCGAAGGCATCGATTCTGCGCCGGATGTCCCGCCCGAGGAACCAGCTCCCGATGGGGTGGGCCACCGGCTGCAGCCACGCCGGCCGGACACTGAAGTTGTACTTCCAGACTGCCTTTGTGCCTGCGTCGCACGCCGTGAACCGCCAACCGCCGCCGAAGACTTCGAAGAACCAGGGACCAGACTCCATCGTCATCCCGACGTTGCTGCCAGGTGCGTAGGAGACATAGCGGCTCACCATGGCGAATCCGTGACGCGACCGGGTGAAGGTACGAACCCCCTTCGCCGGCTGTTGCGCGCCATCCATCAGGTGCTGGTGTCGGATGAACGGATCCCAGCGCAACCGGGTCTCCCCGGTCGTCTGCGAGACGGCGAAGGCAGTGTCTGGCGGGGCTCTGACCACGACTTCGGCGCTGACCACGGGCACGGTCTCATCCTGGCACGAGTCGAGGAGCCCGCGGCGCGCGCACGCCAGAGGCCGCAACGGCCGGCGCCTCGGCGGACGCACGGTACCCTCCCAGGTGTGCGTTCGGAACGTCTTGCCTTCGCGGTCGCCCAGGCAGTGCTGCTGGCCATCGCCGCAGCACTGGTCGCGACGATCTACGGGCTACCCCTCCGCGACCCCGACGGCATTCTCGGTCCGACCTACGTACGGCTCCCGGCGATCCTGGCGATGGTCGTCGTGGTCGACGTCGTACCCCGGATCGTGCACCGGATGTTTCGCGCCGGTCTTGGTCTCCAGAGCGGGATACGGCGCCTCTCCGCCACCACCGAAGCCGTCTTCAGAGAGCGGTGGTCGCTCGATCGCAGCCGGTTCGTCTTCTTGGGCCTCGGCAGCTGGTACCTGACCTACGTGGCCTTCCGCAACCTCAAAGGTTATGTGCCGTTCGTCAACCCCGGCGTCGATGACGCCCGCTTTGCCGGCCTCGACCGGTGGATCTTCCTCGGTCACGACCCAGCAGTGCTGCTACACGAGCTGTTGGGAGTAGGAGTCGCGGCGCATCTTATGTCGTTCGTCTACGTCGCCTGGCTCGTCTTCATCCCGTTCTCGATCGCAGGTGTGCTGATATGGGGCCGCGAAGCGAGCGCCGGGGCCTGGTACGTGACGGCCATGGGCGTCGACTGGGTGCTCGGAGTGGCGACCTACTACGCCTTCCCGACGTTGGGGCCGGTCTACTCGTCACCGCAGGCCTTCGCGTCGCTGCCCGACACACGAGCCGCCGCCCTGCAGACGTCGATGTACGCCGACCGGGCGGAGGTCCTCGCAGATCCCATCGCCACGCACGCAGTGCAGAGCATTGCCGCGTTTGCGTCCCTGCACGTCGGGATGTTGATGACGGCGTGCCTCATCGCCCATCTGCTCGGGCTTCACCGCTGGGTGCGACGTGCCCTATGGAGCTTCCTCGCCCTGACCGTGCTTGCCACGGTCTACCTGGGCTGGCACTTCTTCGTCGACGCGGTCGGCGGTGCGGCGATCGGAGCGCTCGCGGTCGGGATCTCGGCTGTCGCGACCCGCACGAGGATCCGACAGCTGCGCCGGGGCGGCGCCCGCGCCGCCGAGCTCACGACCGCGGTGCGCCGGCCGGTCGGCTGACGACCGGGGTGTTCCCGTCATGGTCGGCCGGCCCCCGCTAGGTTCGAGGAGTCCCCGCATCCTCACGAGAAGAGCTTCCCCATGCCGTTGACCGACCAGGCCACCCTTCTGCTCGCGCTGCACAAGCCAGGCAGACCCATCGTCGCCCCGACCGTGTGGGACCCGTGGACGGCTCAGATCGCAGCAGAGCAGGGCTTTGTCGCCCTGACCGTCGGCAGTCACCCGGTGGCGACATCGATGGGCCGTGCCGACAACGAGGACCTTTCCCTCGCTGAGATGCTCGCCCGCGTCGCACTCATCACCGATGCGGTAGGCCTCCCCACCTCGGCTGACCTGGAGGCCGGCTACGGCGAGGAACCGGCTCGGATCGTGGACGGTCTGCTCGAGTCGGGCGCTGTGGGCCTCAACCTCGAAGACACCGTGCACAGCGAGGGTGGCCGGCTGCGCAGTACACAGGAGCACGCGGACTTCATCAGAGCCATCCGAGCCGCCGCCGACGAGACCGCTGTGCATGTCGTCGTGAACGCGCGGACCGACATCCTGCTGAAACAGGTCGGCCCGCAGGAGGATCGGCTGGACCGTGCCATCGAGCGGTTGCAGGGCGCGGTCGCTGCGGGCGCCGACGTGCTCTATCCCGTGGGGCTGCATGACGGTGACACCTGGGGCCGACTCACCGCCGAGCTCAGCCTGCCACTGAACGCCTTGGCCAGGCCCGACGTCGATGACCTCGAGACGCTGTCCGGACTCGGCGTCGGCCGGATCAGCTTCGGGCCAATGTGGCAGAACGCCCTGGGCGGTCGAGCCGCGGACCTGCTGGCTCCGTGGCGTCCGGTTGCCTGAGCGACTGAGCGACCCAAGCGACCCAGCGACCCAGCGACCCGGCTCAGGTCTCGTCCGAGGTGGAACACATCGTGAACCCGACCGTGACCACCGAGATCAGCAGCGCGCCGACGCTGGTGAGAAGCACGGCGCCGGCGGCGTGCACCAGGTTGAACGAGATCGTCAGCAGCCAGACCATGAGCGTGCCGAGCGCCGCGGCGCCGGTGTGACGCAGCCAGCGAGAGGTGACGCCGCGACGTGTCTCCGCGCGTGGCGGCACGATGGCGGCGTGCGCCGCCAGCACGTGCACGGCGAGGATCGCCAGTGCCGGCAGCAGGCTCCAGGCAAGAACGGACACGTCGGCGGCGTACCACTGCAGCGCCAGCACCGCGACCAGTGCGAGACCGAAGTGTGAGTCGGGACGGGCAACGGTCCCCAGCGCCAGCAGCGCAGCGCAGACGGCGAGAAGAGGGTTCGAGGTGCCACCAGCGACCTCGGCGCCGACCATCGAACAGGCACAGGCGACGACCAGCCCGGCCCGGACAGCCATGCCGTAGGTGCCGGTGGCCCGCAAAGTGTCGAGGGCACGGTCGACGAGCGGCAGCCGGCTCATCGGTGGGCAAGCCTCGGCGCTGCTGCGCGGCGTCCGATGTCGCGGAGAATCATGTCGAGGCTGCCCGGTCCGCGCCAGGGCACGACCGGGATGCCGGCAGCGGCCACCTGGGTCATCTCGACAGAACGTTGCAGCATGCGGATCCGCCAGGCGAGCCGCACTAACTCACTGTCGTCGGCGTGGTCGAGCTCCGTCGGCATGGTGTCGATCACCACCAACGTGAAGCCGCGGCGACCTAGAGCGAGGGCTCGGCGCAGAGTTGTGGGGGAGACGAGTGGAGAAAGCATCAGCACCAGCGCGCCAGCCTCGACGCGCATGCGCACCTCGGCGTCCTCCGGCTCCGTGCTGCCGCCCGGATGCACGGCAGCAAGACTGGACAGCAGCCGACGGAGCTGGGCGCGACCGGTGCCACTGCGTCGGATGGACGCGTTGGCCGCCCCGACCACGCACATGCCCACGCGCTCGCCTCGTTGCACGTAGTGCTCGCAGACGGCAGCCGAGGCGCGCACGGTCAGGTCGAGCGTGCTGGGTGTGCCGTCCAGCCCGCCGCTTTCTCCGATGTCGTTGGCGGCGTCCACGATGACGAGCACCTGGCTGTCGTGGTCGGCGAACGTGGACGTGACGTTCAGGGTCTGCGAGCGCAGCGACGACGGCCAGTGGATGCGGCGCAACCGGTCGCCCACCTGAAACGGGCGGATGGTGTTGAACTCGCTACCGTCGCCGGGGCGCACAGATCTGTTCATGCCGACCAGGCCCTGCGGATGCGGCGTCGGTGCACGCGCGTCGAACACCGGCGCCGCAGGGAGCGTCAACAGCTTCAGCTCCTCCATCAATACCGGCCCCCAGCGGTAGGCGCCCCAGGCGCTGCTCGCGCTGACCAGCCCGGGACCGATCATGTGTTCTCCCCACCGCACGGTTCGCAGGGCGAAGGACAACCGAGCCGTGGACTGCGGGGACGATCCGACATCGACGGTCAGTGCGCGGCCGCGGGGACGTGTGTCGACGTACGGCGTGTGGCGCAAGATTGCGGAGACCTGGTGCGCCCCGAGCGCGTCGTCGAGCTCGAGGTGCAGGTAGGTCGCCTCACCCTCGCGCAGGGTTCTGACGGCGAGCCGGCGTCGCGCCGTCGGACGACCGGCGGGACGGGCCAGCACCGACCAGGCCGCGACGATGAGCAGCGGGCTGGCCATCACCACCAGATCAGGACGGTTCTTGGCCAGCGCGGCGATGACGAGGACGACCCCGGCGGCGATCGCGCGGACGTGGGCCCGGGTGGGTCGCCAAGAGGCGGACCTGACCATCACCGCGGCACGGCTGCTTCCCGGGCTGACGGCGTGTGCACGCTGGCGAGGACGTTTTGCACCACGGTGCCGCCGGTGACCGTGCTCATCCACAGCTCCGGCTTGAGGGTCAGCCGGTGGGCCAGCACCGCGTGGGCCACCGCCTTGGCGTCCTCAGGTGTGACGAAGTCGCGACCGCTGACGACGGCGAACGCGCGCGCGGCCAGGGTGAGGCCGAGTGCTCCGCGAGGCGAAGACCCGACCAGCACATGCTGGTGAGCGCGTGTCGCCGTCGCCAGCGCGACGCAGTAACGGCTGACGTCGGGGTCGACGGTCACCTCTTCGACCGCGGCCTGGATCGCGAGCAGCCCGCGAGCGTCGGTGACCGCCTCCAGAGTCTGCTCCTCGCGCCGGCGGGCGATGCGTCGGCTGACCACGTCCCACTCCTCGTCGGGTGAGGGGTAGCCGAAGCTGATCCGCATCAGGAAACGGTCGAGTTGCGCCTCCGGCAAGGGGTAGGTGCCCTCGTACTCCACCGGGTTGGCGGTGGCGATCACGTGGAACGGGGCGTCCAGCTGGAACGTCTGGCCCTCGACGGTGATCTGCCGCTCCTGCATGGCCTCCAGCAAGGCGGACTGCGTCTTCGGTGGCGTGCGGTTGATCTCGTCGGCGAGGAGCAGCCCCGTGAACAGCGGTCCCCGACGGAACTCGAAGTCACCTCGCCGCTGGTCGTAGACGAACGAGCCGGTGAGATCGCTCGGCAGCAGGTCGGGGGTGAACTGTGCTCGCTTGAAGTCCAGGCCGAGGGTCTGCGCGAACGAGCGTGCCGCCAGCGTCTTGCCGAGTCCGGGGAAGTCTTCGAGCAGGACGTGGCCGCCGGCAAGGATGCCGCTGAGGACGAGAGCGAGTGGGTGGCGCTTGCCGATGACGGCCTCCCCGACCCGGTCGAGGATCAGGCTGCAGCTGCGGGACGCGTCGCTGAGCGGGGTGTTGGTCACAGGGCCTCGATTCTGGTGAGCAGCGCGGACAGTCGAGCAGCCTCACCACGTCGGTGTCGAACGGGCTGCTCGAGGTAGTCGGCGAGCTGTTCACCGAGGATGCCGCGCGCCGCCTGCGGGTCGGTGCGCCTGTCAACGGCGTACGTTGACGCCAGCCGGTGGTCCACGACGGCGCTGAGGTCGCCATGCACCCGGACGGCGAGCGCCTGTGGGTCGCTTCCGTCGCTGAAGCTCTGGGCGAGCCGGGAGAAGCGCGCGTCGCGTCCCCAGCTCCGGGCGCGGGAGCGGTGCGGGGGTGTCCAGTCGACCTCGTCGGTCGCCGCGCTGAGCTCGCCGATCATGCCGAGCGCGACGTCGACGGCCAGGACGAGGGCAGCCAGCAGCACCGGCTCGGCGTGACTGCCGACAGCCAAGGCACCGAAGTAGAGTGCGGACCAGCAGAAGACAGCGGCGAGAAGCCAACGCGTCCACGAGGCACGGCTCATGAGGGCTCTGCATCCACCACGGCGTGGGCCGGGAGCTGCGCCTGGAGGGACTCGAGGGCGGTGATCGCGTCCTCCCGGTGCTCCTCGGTGAGCTCGTGCTCGGAAAAGCGCGCCTCCCGGTACAGGTCTGACAAAGTGGCGATGGCGGCCTGGTCGACGTCGTACCGAGCGAGCACCTCCCGGGTGAACTCGGCAGCGGTCAGGGCCGGGTCGCGCGACAGCCCCGCCGCGGCGACCGTCTCCTCGAGGTCGAGCCAGCTGCGCACGATCGCGTTGCGTGGTGTGCCGGTCGCCATAGCGGCGAGTCGGGCGGCGACAGCGGCGGCGAGGGCCGCCGACAACTGTTCTGGTGCGAGCTCGTCGACGTCGACCGGGTCCGCGAAGTCTCCCGCCGCCCGCCGCCGGCGACGGCGACGGGCCTGCGCCCTGCCGATGAACACCATCAACAGCGCCACGAGGAGGAGCCCGAGCACGACGTACAAGGTGATCACGATGCTGAGCGGAAGATCGCCGCTCTCGGCAGCGCTGCCCTCCGGGTCGGCCGCCTGGGTCTGCTGCCCCCCCGGAGCTCTCCGGAACGGGGTTTCTTGGCCCTGGCTGCGCGGGACTGGTGAACACGGGCGTCGCTGTCGACGAGGTGATCCAGGCCGCGACCACCAAGGAGGCCGCTGCGAGGGCGACGACCGTCCACGCGCCCCGTTTCATGAGGCGACCCTAGCCTGCGGCATCCGCCGAAGCGCTCGCCGACGCGGGGAACTCGCGAACGTCACAGCACCGCGAGCAGCCTGGTCGCCTGGCGCCCGAGAGTGCCCGCAGGGTTGCGGGTGTGAGCGCGACCGTCGGGCAGCAGCATGAGCAGCCAGAACGTCGCAAACAATCGTCGGCACTGTCGAAACCGCTTTGTGTCGTGCTTTTCGATCTCCACCCGCTGCAGCAGTGCGGCCGGGTCGAGGGAGCCGTCGACCCACGGCGAGATGTGCTCGGTGAGGTCCGCGAGCTCGTACGCGCGATCGCTGCGCCCGGCGTCCTCTAAGTCGACGACGGAGGCGCGGCCTGTCCGGTCCGACCAGACGAAGTTCGACAGGTTGCCGTCGCCGTGTGTGAAGACCGGCGTGCCCGCGGCCGATGCAAGGGAGTCTGCGTCCTGCGATCCGAGCCAGCGCCCGGCCTCATCGAGCGCCGAGCTGGTCAGGTCGTCGTCGCCTGCATCGTGACCTTTCGCCATCCAGGTCCGCAGTTCCGTGACCGCCTCAGCGGCGTGAAAACGACGCAGTGGTACGTCGGCCAAGGTTGTCGCCGGTATCGCCGTGTGTAGTCGTTCCAGTGCCACCACGACTCCTGCGCACTGTTCAGGAGCCAGTCGACCGACGTCCGCGAGCGAGACGCCGGGGACTCGCGTCATCACGATGCTGGGTGGGTCGGCGTCCAACTCATGCTGCAGCGGTTCGGGGGCTAGCCCTGGCCGGTGGCGGTGCAGCAGGCTCAGGCAGTCCCACTCACGGCGCGCCTCCCCGCGGTCCCACTGCCGGTACGTCTTGGTGACGCGTTGGCCATCGAAGGCGAGCTGGTGCGTCGAGACTGTGGCCATCGGGGGCCAACATACGTGGCCGGCCCTTCGCCACAGCCGCAGCCCGTGGCACCGTAGGAGCGTCGAGCGAGCGGAGTACGGATGACGATCATGAGGGTCACGTCCCGCACGGCGAGGCCGTTCAAGGGCGAAGCCGGGAGCTGGGGCTGGTGATCGCGTCGAGAGTCGTCGTCTACGGCGACGTGCAGGGGGTCTTCTTCCGCGACAGTTGCCGCGAGCAGGCAGAGCAGGCCGGTGTGGCCGGCTGGGTGCGCAACCGCTCGGACGGGGCCGTCGAGGCGGTGTTCGAGGGCGAGCCGGAGGCGGTGGCCAGGCTGTGCCGGTGGTGCGAGTCAGGGCCGGACCAGTCGCGGGTCGACCACGTCGACGTCACCGATGAGGAGCCGGCCGAACTCAGCGGCTTCACCGTCCGGTGACAGCTCCTGAGTTCTCTGTCGGACCGGCGATGTCGAGCAGCTCGTACGTCGGCGCGGGGTCAAGGCGCAGAGCAGTACAGGTGAGCTGTACGGGCGGCCGCGTAGCCATCCGCAGCCTCACCGCCCACACCTGCCCTGAGACGTCGAACGCAACCTGCCAGTCCTCGCCAAGTCGCTCGCGTCGCTGCAGCCGGAGCGCGCGTAGCCGCTCCTCGCCGAGCTCGGTGCGCAGGAACCACTCCGCCGCCTGCACGGCGAACGGGTAGCCCGAACGGCCGCGCAGCAGGTCGAGACTGAGCCGGCCGTCGAGGTGCCGGGCCGCAAGGTCGGCTGCGTTCGACGGGTCGACCCGGCCGTAGTAGAGGCCGTCGGGCAGCACGAGCACGTTGCCGGCGAACCGGTCACCCCCGATGTGCGAGACCTCCCAGGCGAGGCCGGGATGGCCGGTGGCGAGCGTCCTGGCAACCGGGCGACCCTGCTCTGCGCAGCAGGTGTCATGTCGGCCGTGAGTGCAGGTAAGGAACAGGGAATCGGGGTGCGGTGTCAGCCCCAGGCTGTGGCCCCGGACCAACGGGGTCAGGTCGATGTCGAGAAGGTCCTCGTGGCGGTCGAGCGTCGCGGTCTCCACCCAGGGCGAGTCTGGGTCGGCGTACGCCGCGAAGACACGGCAGCCGCCGGCTCCGGCGGCGACACGCTGGCGGTCGTGGCGCCGGACCAGCAGCGCCTTGAGGCCGAGCCGTCCCGACGTCTCTCGCAAGAAGGTCTTGACTGGGGCAGGCAGACGGGAGTCCCGCAACGCGTCTCGGCCCCAGGCGCCGGCGTACTCGACGAGGAGATAGCCACGGACGACCGACGCGGTGCCGTATGCCGGTTCGTCGCGGGCGAGGCTTGCGGCAGCGCAGCGAAATGGCGTCAAGCAGACACCTGTAGCAGGCCCTCGCGGACCAGACGGCGCACGAGGACCAGCCGGCTCGTCGGGTCGAGCCAGTCGGCGAGGTCACTCGGACGCAGCCGCGGCTGCTCGCGGAGGAACTCCAGCGCCGGCGTCAGCCTCACCGGCAGCCGGAGCTCGCGGTCGCCGAGAAGGAGCAGTACGTGGTCACCATCGGCTGCCGACCGCACGACGCAGACCGAGCCGGTTCTCCGAACCAGGTCGGTGTCGTCGTCGAGCGCCGTGACACTGAGCCGGTCGGCCAGCGCGCCGTGCAGGACAGGCGTGCGTGTGGTGAGGAAACGGCGCCCTTCGTCGTCCGCACGGGCGAAGGTGTCCACCGTCGCGAGCTGGTCCGCGAGCAGGCGGAGCCGCTCGGTCAATGTGCCGGCCAGGCCGGTCGGATCCTCGGGGTACCCGACCGGAAGTCGTTCGTCGAACGCCGGATCAGCCAGCACGCCAGTGACGGTGCGGAGGAGCAGCTGCCGCCAGGTCGCTTGGTTGATGCCGATCGTGACGTGCAACGAGGCGGCCTCCTGGGTGCGGGCGGCGTGGGGGGTGCCGGTCGGGAGATACATGCTGGTGCCCGGTTCCATGAGCACATCACGCTGTTCGCCGTCGTCGTGAATCTCCCACTGCTTGGATCCGTGAGTCTGAAAAACGAAGACATCATGGCTGTCAGTGTGCAGCGCGAAACCCTGCGAGCCAGGGGGCGTGAGGTAGGCGTTTGCCTGGCAGGGGTGGCCGAGCGCTGCCTCAAGGCCGCGGATGAGCTCGGTCAGCGGCGGCCAGTAGCGATGCAGGCCCTGCAACACGAGGGTGGCGCCGCCGCTGAAGAGCTCGACCACCTTGCGAGCGTCGACAAGGCCAGTGAGCGGGGCACCCGCGATGGTCGCGGACCGGGTGTAGGACGCGCTCGGCAACACCGAGCCGTCCTGGGCAATACGGAGCGCGGGTGTGCGGAGCGCAGTGCTGGTGAGGAGATGGTCGACGTCGTGGAGCGACAACAGCCCGACCACATCGCCAGGGTCGGCTTTATGGATGTGGGCGTGCGACGCCCAGGCGGTCCGAAGGAAGGCCCGGGCGTCGCCGCTCAGCAGGTCCAGTGCCTCCAACTCAGGCGTCGGTGCTGTCGGCGTCGCCGGAGCCACCATCGGTTGTGTCGGTGCTGTCGCCGTCGGTGCCGTCAGCGTCGTCGCCGTCGGTGCCGTCGGCGTCGGTGGACGGCTGGGTGGACGGGTCACTGGCGGTCTCGATGTCGTCGTCGCGCAGCGGCTCGTCGGGGGTGGTGGTCATGCTGCCTCCTCGGCAGTGGTGGTCACGGACACCGTGTGATGCCCGTGCAGAACAAGAGTTCCGTACCCGTGGCCACCGGACTCAAACCGGGGAGGGTGGTCGATGCGGCGGCTCCATTCCCGTTGCCATCGGACTCAGCGGGACGGCTCGTCGCGGTGCGGTTCACTCACCAGGCGACTGTGCAGCTCGGTCGTCAAGGCGTAGATCTGTCGGGTGAGCTCGGTGTTCGTCCGCAGCTCCGCGGCCCCCTCGACGTAGTCGTGGTCCGCCTTGGCCTGTTGGAAGCTTGCTTGCTGGTTCTGACCGATCAGCACGAAGGTCGACAAGAAGATCGCCTCCAGTGAGACGACAAGAGTCAGCTGTGGCCAGGGCCTGGGCTCGACGAAGACCATCCAGCCGGCGAAGATCACCGCGTGCAAGTACACGAAGGTCATCGAGCCGCAGAAGCGAGTGATAGCGTCTGCCAGTCGAGACTGGAAGTCGTGGGCTCGGTGTGCTTGGTGTGCGACGACGACGGGGTGGTGCATGGAAGAGTTCATGGCCATGGTGTGACGATCTCACGGACTCCTCATCGGTTGGATCGTCACGCCAGCGCAGCCGCCGAGCGACTCGCACCGCCCCGGTCAGGGGAGGTCGACGTCGATGATTTGAGCAACGACGTCCGCGATGTCTGTGGCGATGATGCCGGGCTGTCGTCCTAGGGGGCTCAGCACCATTCCGGGTCGACGCACGAACGCTGCCTTGCAACCGGCTGCAAGTGCCCCAGATATGTCCCAAGAGTGCGCTGCCACGAGTCGCACGTCCGCGACGTCCGTTTCGTACGCCGAGGCAACGAGCTCGTAAGCCTCGCGAGCAGGCTTGAGTCGCTGGACCTCGTCAGCAGAAATGACGGCGTCGAAGCAGTCGCGGATTCCTGCATGCGTCAGTTGAGCCTCACCGACCCTCTGTAACGAGTTGACCAGGGCAACCACCGTCAAGGGTGTGTCCCGCAGGAGCTCAAGCGAGGAACGCACTTCAGGATGCGCGGGGAGAGTGTTCATTTTGTCGGTCATCCGTGCCGCGTCATCGGATGTAACAGGGACGTCGGCCCGTTCAGCCAACATCAGGAAGGCCGCCGTTTGCGCCGCACTGAAGTCGACGTACTCACCAGTGAGACCGCCCACGAACGACAGTTGCAGCATCTGGGCAAACCACTGCCCTTTCAGGGAAGCGTCTCCGAATACGCTGGCGAAGACCTCGTCCAGAACGCTGAGGTCAAGCAGTGTCTCGTTGACGTCGAACGCAATTATCCTTGTCATCTGTCCTCCGGTGGTCTCGTGCTGCTCAGCGAGAAGTGGGGCGCGGGCGCTCCAGTAATTCCCCATCGACATAGATGTCGACCTTTTCGTTGAAGAAGGCGATCATCCCAGTGATCGGTCGTACGGCTTCCGTCGGGAAGTCATAGGCCCACGCGAGGTCGTCATGTGTCACGTCGCCGATGTGCAGAGACCAGTAGCCGCTGGTGTTGCCCTTGTACGGGCAGGGAGTCCGGGTGTCGCTGGGCACCAGATGCTCGAACCGGACGTCGGTGCGGTCGATGTAGTACCGCGTGGGTAGTCCAGTCTCGAAGAGCAGGACGGGGGAATGGGTATCGGCCAGCATCACCCCGCCTAGTTCGACTCGGACGCTTCGGTGCGACCTCAGGGCATCGACGCGCACGTACGGGTTGCGAGGGTGAACGAAGACTTCCTCGTCCTCCTCGAACCAAGAATCCAGCGCGTCCCATCCGAAGCGGACGGTTCCGGCCACGTCGGGGTGGGCGTCAGGAGCGTAGACGCGAGCCGCACCCGGTCGTTGCTTGTCGCCAACCCGTAGGCCGTACCGAAGCGCCGTTCCGTGGCGAAGTTGCTCGGAATGGCCCTCGTCGACCAAGTAGTCCTGAACGACGTCCGCAAGCGGAATGTAGTACTGGGGGTAGTTGCCCCTCCCACAGATACTGCGCCCGGGCGGTGTCGAACACAGGGCGGCCCGCCAGAAAGCCTCGCACGCGGCGCGGCACGGGTTCGACTGTGTCGACCTCGACTGCCATCCGAGGGTAGTCGCGCACAGCACCGCGGGGAGACGGCTCTGACATGGTCATCTACTCCTATCTGTCGAGAGTGTGCTGCAGCTAAACGGCTCGACTGTCGTGCAGGACGCCGTGGCTTGCTCGGCGCCTGCACTGGTCACAAACAGCCCGCGATGGGACGTCACCGGACACTGATCCCGGCACGGCCGGCGTCTGATGCGATGAGCTCACCGATCACCGGGTAGCCGGGGAGTTCTCCGGCGACCAACAGCCCCCCCGAGGTCTGGGCGTCCGCGAGCAGGAGCAACTCGTCGTCGCCCACCATCGAGCGCAGGTGTGGCCGGACCCAGTCGAGGTTGCGGTGGCTGCCGCCGGGCACGTAGCCAGCTGCTAGCGAAGCCCGTGCATGGTCGAGGTAGGGCACCGCAGCTGAGTCGAGGACTGCGGAGACGTTGCTGGCGCGACACAGCTTCAACAGGTGGCCGAGAAGGCCGAAGCCGGTGATGTCGGTGGCGCACACGGCGCCCGTGCTCAAGGCTGCGTGCCCGGCCTCTCGGTTGAGAGTCGTCATCACCTCCACGGCGTCTGCAAAGACGTCGCCGGTTGCCTTGTGGCGGTTGTTCAGCACTCCGAGGCCGAGCGGTTTCGTGAGCGTGAGGGGGACGCCCGCGCGACCGGCGTCATTGCGCAGCAACCGGTCGGGGTGCGCCAGGCCGGTGACGCCGAGGCCGTACTTGGGCTCGTAGTCGTCGATGCTGTGGCCGCCTGCGAGATGTGCGCCTGCCTGGAGACAGACGTCGGCGCCACCACGGAGTACTTCGGCGGCGAGCTCGAAGGGGATCCGGTCCCTTGGCCAGGCCAGCAGGTTCACCGCGACGAGCGGTTCGCCGCCCATCGCGTAGACGTCGGAGAGTGCGTTGGCCGCCGCGATCCGCCCCCAGTCATAGGCGTCGTCGACGACAGGTGTGAAGAAGTCCGCGGTTACGATGACGGCGCGGTCGGCGCTGATCCGCACAGCGGCGCCGTCGTCGCCATTCTCCAACCCGACCAGCAGGTCACCCGTCGCCTGTCCGGTGGGCAGCCCGGCGAGGGCCTGCTCGAGCTCACCTGGAGGGACCTTGCACGCGCAACCCCCTCCGGAAGCGAACTGAGTGAGCCGGACCGAGGGTGCAGATGTCGTCACTGCGCCAAACTAGCGCGCCGGCCGAGCGTCCTCGTGCTCTCGTTCGGCCCGGCGCCGTTCCAGCCGTTCACGCTGGGGGATCACGGTGTACTTCGGGTCACGGGCGGAGGTGAGGCCAGCCTCAAAGACACCGAACCTGGTGATCAGGGAGGCCGCCACGTACGACGTACCAGCAACCACCGAGACGGCGCGGTTGCGGCCCGCCACCAGCGACACGACCGCTGAGGCCGCGGTCATGGCACGCGCCGTCCTCATCAGCAGACCGGGGCGTCCGATCTCGTACGGCTCTGCGACCATCCCGAGCCGGTGCTTGAGGCGCTGTGCCGCGGCGAGCTCCAACCCGGCCCCCGCGATCGCCATCCGGCGGGCAGGACCGTTCTCTGCCGCCGGGGTCAGCACCATCGCCAGGCCACCTGCAGCAGTCGCCCCCGACCCGGCGAACAGGAACGGCATCTCCTGGTGACCCTCGTGCCAGGCAGGCACCGCGGTGTTGCAGAGCAGGGCAGCGGTGTAGGTCGTCAGCGGTGGCCCGAACGCCGCTGCCCCGAGTCCGGCGAGCCGTCCGATCCGGGGCACCCGGCCGCTCACGTGGGAGGCGAAGGCCGCCACCGACAAACCAGCGAACGGCGCAAGGATGAACGAGCCGACCGAGAGCGGCGAGGTGACCTTGAGGACGCGGAGCATGTTCAGGAAGCGTTCCGGGCGGCCCAGGTCGTGGATCAGTGCCACCGTGCCCACCACGGCGCCGCCGGCCGCTGCTCCCCGTGCCACCCCCTCGAGCCCCGGCCGGCCGGACCGGGCGGCCCCTTCGGCCAGCAGGGCAGATGCACCGGCCATACCGCCCACGAAGAGATAGATCGGAACGTCCGGTGTCTTCCAGGTCGGTGTCTTGATGATCTGTTTGCCGTAGTAGGACTCGAACTCCGGCTCCGGGACCATGGCGCGTTCTCTCATCGGCGCCGTCCTACGAACGACGCGGCCCCGATAGCCAACAGGGCTCCGGCCGCCGCCCCTACGTGTGCCCAGATCGATCCGAGGTCCCGGGTCGTGACGACCGGGTCCGGCGGTAGCCCGTAGACCTCCGGCTCGTCGAGTAGGAGGAAGAAGGCGCCGTCCCCGCCGACCCCGTCCTCGGGGTCGCGGCCGTAGAGCCGGGCAACGTCGAGGCCCTTCTCGTGCAGCTCATCCACCCGTTTGTCGGCCCGTGCGCGCAGCTCGTCAAGCTCGCCGTACTGGATCGACTCGGTGGGACAGGCCTTCGCGCAGGCAGGGGTGTCACCCGTCTTGAGCCGGTCGTAGCACAGCGTGCACTTGAAGGCGCGCCCGTCCTCCTTGCGAACGTCGATCACGCCGTAGGGGCAGGCCGGCACACAGTAGCCGCAACCGTTGCAGATGTCAGGCTGGACGACGACGGTCCCGTACTCCGTCCGGAAGAGCGAGCCCGTAGGACAGACATCGAGGCAGGCGGCGTGTGTGCAGTGCTTGCACACGTCCGACGACATCAACCACCGCACACCCGAGTCGCCGGACTCGGCGCCCTGGTCCTCGCTGGCAGGCAGGGTGACCGCCGCGGAGGCGGGGCCGTTCTCGTGCGAGTCCCATCCGGGTGCGCCCATCCCAGGCAGGCCGAGATCGGTGGTAGTGGGGTGCAGCGGCTTTTCGACGAAAGCGACATGGCGCCACGTGCTCGCGCCGAGCGCCTGGGTGTTGTCGTAGGACATCCCGGACAGCGACATCCCGTCCTCGGGTACGTCGTTCCACTCCTTGCACGCGACCTCACAGGCCTTGCAGCCGATGCACACACTGGTGTCGGTGAAGAAGCCCATCCGGGGTGGGTGCTGGTCGTAGCCCGCATCTTGCTGGACGTCATCGAGGCGGCCGTGCAGCGAGTTGCTCACGCGTCGCTCCTGTTCTCTGGTTCGCGTCCGTCGTCGTCGCGCGCGCGGACTCGGTATGCATCGACGTACGACACCAGCTCGGGCCCGCGCGGCCGACGGCCGGGCTGGATGTCGCAGGTGCCGACCTTGTCCTGGATGAAGACGTTGGGATCGAGGGTGAGGTTGACAAGGTCGTTCGCCGAGTCGCCGGTGGTCAGCCCGGTCCCGCCCCAGTGGTAGGGCAGTCCGACCTGCTCGACGTACTGGTCGCCGATGCGCAGCGAGCGCAGCCGCTCCGTGACCAGCACGCGTGCCTCGATGGCCGTACGCGAGGTGACGATCGTGGCCCACCCACCGTTGGTCAACCCTCGCTGGCGGGCCAGTCTGGGCGAGATTTCGCAGAACATCTCGGGTTGCAGCTCAGAGAGGTAGGACAGCGTGCGACTCATCGCGCCTGCCGTGTGGTGCTCCGTGAGCCGGTAGGTCGTGAAGACGTAGGGAAACACCGTGCTGTACGACGGGTTGAGCGGATTGGCACGGTGGTCGATGCTCTTGCGCGGCGGGTTGTTCTGCTGCCTGTAGAGAGCGTTGTGCACGGGTGACTCGGGTGGCTCGTAGTGGGTCGGCAGCGGGCCGTCGGCCAGCCCGGCGGAGGCGAACAACCAGCCCTTGCCGTCCGTCTGCATGACGAACGGGTCCCGGCCACCGATCGCGTCGGGCCCGGTGGCGTCGTCGGCGGGGACGTGGTCGGGTGGACGGTCTGCAATGAAGTCCGGTACGTCGTCGCCGGTCCACCGGCCCCGGCCCTCGTCGGCGGACGCCTCCCACCAGACGTACTTCTTCCGCTCGCTCCAGGGCTTCCCGTCCGGGTCGGCCGACGCGCGGTTGTAGAGGATCCGGCGGTTGGCCGGCCACACCCAGCCCCACTCCAGTGCCACCTCGTTCTGCTCCCAGTGCGGCTTGCGGCGCGCGGCCTGGTTCACTCCGTCGGCGTAGACGCCGCAGTAGATCCAGCAGCCACAGCTCGTGGAGCCGTCGTCCTTCAGCTCGGTGTATGCGCTCAGCGGTTCACCGTCGGGACCGGTGCCGTTGATCTCGCGCAGCACCGCATGGCCGTCCGGCTCGCCCAGCGGGCCTTCGGTCGGGTAGTCCCACGTGAGGTCGAGCAGCGGACGGTCCATCTCGTCGGTGGATCCGGCGAGCTTGGTCCGGATCCTTTGGCCGAGTTCGTAGTAGAACTGCAGGTCGCTACGTGCGTCGCCCGGCGGCTCGACCGCCTTCGTCCGCCACTGCAGCATCCGCTGCGTCTGGGTGAACGAGCCCGCCTTCTCGACGTGCGAGGCGGCAGGCAGAAAGAAGACCTCTGTGCCGATCTCATCGGTCGCGAGCTCACCGGTGGCGATCTCCGCCCCGTCTTTCCAGAACGTGGCCGACTCGATCATCGCCATGTCCCGGACCACGAGCCAGTCGAGGTTAGCCAAGCCGAGCCGCTGCATCTTGCCGTTGGACGACCCGACCGCCGGGTTCTCCCCAACCAGGAAGTAGCCCTTGACGCGGCCTTCGATCTGACCGAGAACGGTGCTGTACGTCGAGTGATCACCGGTGATTCGCGGCAGGTAGTCGAAGCAGAAGTCGTTTTCGACGGTCGCGGCATCTCCCCAGTAGGCCTTCAGCAAGCTGATGGTATACGACCGCATGTTGCCCCAGAACCCGACCTTGCCGGCGTCGGCGGCGACGAAGTCGTCCAAGCTGTCGTGCTGGGCCGCGTGCGGCATCGGGATGTAGCCCGGGAGGATGTTGAAGAGTGTGGGGATGTCCGTCGAGCCCTGGATGCTCGCGTGCCCACGCAAAGCCATGATCCCACCGCCGGGCCGCCCGATGTTCCCCAGCAGCAGCTGAAGGATCGAGGCCGTGCGGATGTTCTGGACTCCGACGCTGTGGTGCGTCCAGCCGACCGCGTAGCAGAACGCACTTGTGCGCTCCCGGTTGCTGTTCTTTGTCAGCGCGTCGGCAACCTGGCCGAACTGCTCGCGGCTGATGCCACAGATCTCGTGCACCATCTCGGGTGTGTAGCGAGCGAAGTGCCGCTTGAGGATCTGGAAGACACACCGCGGGTGCTGGAGAGTTTCGTCCCGTTCGCCTCGGTGTGGAACCGACGGTCCCCCCGACCCGGCCGCCTCGGACCTCGCCGCCCCGTGGGACGTCTTCTCGTGGTCGTGGCCCGTCGAGGCATCTTCTGCGCCGGCGCGATCCCCTGCCGGTTGTGCGGGGTCACGCTGGCCCGCTGCCGGAGCCTTCGGGGCACCGGCGTACTGCCACGTCTCAGGGTCGTACTGGCCGCTCTCGGGGTCCCAGCCGGAGAACAGCCCGTCGAGATCCTCGGTGTCCTCGAACGCCTCGCCGATGATCGTCGCAGCATTGGTGTAGGCGACGACGTACTCACGGAAGTCCAGCTCGTGGGACAGCACATAGTTGACCAGGCCCCCGAGGAACGCGATGTCGGTGCCGGCCCGGATCGGGACGTGGATGTCGGAAACCGCCGACGTGCGGGTGAACCTCGGGTCGACATGGAAGATCGTCGCGCCCTTGCGCTTGGCCTCCATCACCCACTGGAACCCGACCGGATGGCACTCGGCCATGTTCGAGCCCTCGATGACGATGCAGTCGGCGTTGGCCAGGTCCTGCTGGTACGACGTCGCCCCACCGCGACCGAAGGAAGCCCCCAGACCGGGGACGGTGGAGGAGTGTCAAATACGTGCCTGATTCTCGATCTGGATCGCGCCCATCGCCGTGTAGAGCTTCTTCATGAGGTAGTTCTCCTCATTGTCGAGGGTCGCTCCTCCGAGACTGGCGATGCCCATGGTCCGGCGGGTGCGGCGACCTTCTTCGTCCTCCCACTGCCAGAACTCCTTGCGGGTCTTGATGACACGGTCCGCAATCATGTCCATTGCGGTGTCGAGCTCGAGGTCCTCCCACTCCGAACCGAACGAACGGCGGTACCGCACCTTCGTGACCCGGGTGGGTGAGGTCACGAGCTGCTTGCTGGCACTGCCCTTGGGACACAGCCGACCACGCGAGATCGGGCTTGCCGCGTCTCCCTCGATCTGGGTAACCAAGCCGTCCTTGACGTACACCTTCTGGGCACAGCCGACGGCGCAGAACGGGCACACCGAGTCCACCACTTTGTCGGCCTCGGCGGTGCGCGGCTGGAGGTGTTCGCTGCGCGACGACATCGCGGCCTTGCCACGACCCAGACGGTCACTGCCACTGATTTGCCGCAGGATCGGCCAGGACCCGATGAACGTCTTCTCGCGCATGGCGACACCGTAACCCGAAGGGGCATCTCCATGCATGCCCTGCGCGACCAGTTCTCGGAGGTTGGCATTAGGGTGACCGACGGAGGCGTTCCTCGTCTGGTGACGGGCGCGGTCCTCAAAACCGTTGTGGCCGAGCACCTCGGTCAGGCGGGTTCGATTCCCGTCCGCCTCCGCCACACATCATCAGGGCACGCACCAGGGAGGACGCTCGGTGGGTCGTCAGCCGGACGGCCGGCGATCGACGCCGCGCACGGACCACGTGCTGGCCGATCCGCGACTCCAGGCCGCGGCCAGGCAGCTGGGTATCAACCTCGTCAAGCAGGCGGCTGTTGCCGCGCTCGCCAGGTGCAGAAACGCAGAGATCGCCCCTGGCGACGTCGTCGACGCGGCCCTCGGCGCCTTGCCGCCTGCGGCTTCGACGCTGCGCTCAGTCATTAATGCCAGCGGGGTCGTTGTGCACACCAACCTCGGTCGCGCCCCACTCTCCGACGCCGCTGTCACCGCCCTCTCGATTGCTGCCGGTGCCACCGACGTAGAGCTGTCTCTCGAGTCCGGACTGCGTGACCGGCGCGGACGTGGGGCCCTCGCGGCCGTCGCCGGCGCCGTTCCGTCGGCAGGTGGTGTGCACGTCGTGAACAACGGAGCGGCCGCCCTTGCACTGGTCACCCGAGCGCTCGCTGCGGGCCGCACCATCGTCGTCGCGCGTGGCGAGATGGTCGAGATCGGTGACGGGTTTCGGATCCCGGAGCTGGTGGAGTCGATGGGAGCCACCCTGCGCGAGGTCGGCACGACCAACCGGGTGCGACTCGAGGACTACGCCGCCGCGGTCGACGACGACACCGCCTTCGTGCTCAAGGTTCATCCCTCGAACTTCGTCATCTCCGGGTTCACCTCCTCGGTCACCGTGCCAGAGCTAGCCACTTTGTCGGTGCCGCTGGTGTTCGACATCGGGTCCGGGCTCTTGTCACGCCACCCGAGGCTCCCCAACGAGCCGAACGCCGCGGATGCACTGCGTGAAGGGGCCTCGCTGGTGACGGCCTCGGGGGACAAGCTCCTCGGCGGACCGCAGTGTGGTCTCCTCCTCGGAGACGCCGACCTGGTGGAGTCGCTGCGTCGGCACCCGTTCGCGCGTGCCCTGCGGGTCGACAAGCTCACCCTCGCCGCCCTGGAGGCGACGCTGACCGGCCCGCCTCCTCCGGTTGTCACAGCATTGGCGGTGTCACAGACGTCGCTGCGGGCTCGCGCAGCACGGATCGTCGCGGCGGTCGCCGACGTCGTCTCCGCATCCGCCGTCGACTCGTCGGCCGCCGTCGGCGGTGGCGGTGCACCAGCCGTTGTCCTTCCCAGCGCGTCGGTGGCTTTACCCCCCTCATTAGCGCAGGCGCTGCGCACCGGGGCCCGCCCCGTGGTCGGCCACGTCGAGCGTGGCCTGCTGCTGCTCGACCTCATCGCCGTCGCCCCCGAGGACGACTCGGTCGTTGTCGAGGCTGTGCGCAGCGCCGCCAGCGTACGGGACCGACCGTGCATGTGATCGCCACCGCCGGCCACGTGGACCACGGCAAGTCCACGCTCGTCCGGAGCCTCACCGGGACTGATCCCGACCGGTTGGCGGAGGAGCACCGACGGGGCCTGTCGATAGAGCTGGGCTACGCGTGGACCCACCTGGCTCCGGTTGGCGACATCGCGTTCGTCGACGTGCCGGGACACGAGCGGTTCGTGTCCACCATGCTCTCGGGTGTCGGCCCGGTGCCTGCGGTGCTCTTCGTGGTGGCTGCAGACGACCCGTGGATGCCCCAGGCCGCCGAGCACCTAGCCGCGATCGACGGGCTGGGTGTCTCCCGGGGCTTGCTGGCGGTGACGCGTGCCGACCTGGCCGACCCGGTGCCCGCAATGACGCAGGCCCTGGCCGAGATCCGCCGTACGTCGTTGGGTGACGTCCCGGCCGTCGCCGTCAGCGCCCGCACCGGGCTTGGACTCGACGAGCTGCGCCATCAGATCGGCGATCTGGCCTCGGGGCTGGCAGCACCTGACCCCCATGCCGATGTACGGCTGTGGGTCGACCGCTCGTTCCATGTCCGCGGTGCCGGCACTGTCGTCACCGGAACGCTCCCGGCTGGCACGATCGCGATCGGCGACACACTGACGCTCGACGATGTCTCGGTGCGGGTCCGCGGCATCCAATGCCTGGGCAGGTCGGTCACCTCAGCGACCGGGGTGAGTCGTGTCGCGTTGAACCTCGTCGGCGTCGGCGGCAAGCTCGCCGCCGGCCCGCGTCGCGGAAGCTTCCTGGTCAGCACGGGGCAGTGGAGACTCGCACCAGTCGCCGACGCCCGGCTGGTGAGACCCGGTCGTCTGCCTGAGCGACCATTGCTGCACGTCGGCGCGACTTCTGTCGGGGTACGCGTGCGGCCATTCGACGAGTCGACGATCCGGCTGGTGCTGGAGCGTCCGCTCCCTCTCCGCGTGGGTGACCGTGCTCTGGTGCGTGACCCAGGAAGCCGTGAGGTGTGGGGGTTGACCGTGCTCGATCCGGATCCGCCGCCCCTGCGCCGC
>JACCVZ010000190.1 GCA_013697905.1 Nocardioidaceae bacterium | reverse complement strand
CGAACTCGTTCACCAACCAGGTGCTCGCTCAGATCGAGATCTACACCGAGCCCGACGAGTACCCGACCGGCGTCTACGTGCTGCCTAAGCACCTCGACGAGGATGTCGCGCGCCTCCACCTGGCGGCACTCGGCGTCTCACTGACCGAGCTCCGCGAGGAGCAGGCGAAGTACCTCGGCGTCCGTGTGGCAGGACCCTACAAGTCCGACGCCTACCGCTACTGACCGCGGCGGCTCGGCTGCGGGCGGCCCGCTACTGCGGGGGCCACTACGGGACGCTCAGATCCCGTCCTTTGCGCACCTTTCGACGTACCCTTCTCCTACGGCGGCCCGCGGGGAGCGCCGCTTGAGAAGGGACGAGGCGAAGCGGTGGAAGCTGTTCGCAGGCACCGAGGGAAGATCCTCGTGGTGGACGACGACTCGTCGCTGGCGGAGATGCTGACGATCGTCTTGCGCAACGAGGGCTTCGAGCCTCGTGTCT
This sequence comes from Nocardioidaceae bacterium, assembly GCA_013697905.1. GTDB lineage: Bacteria > Actinomycetota > Actinomycetes > Propionibacteriales > Nocardioidaceae > JACDHG01. The sequence goes on along the minus strand of JACCVZ010000190.1, from coordinate 4,586 downwards.
GCACGGCAGGCGACCGAGCGATGACGGCGGTCCGCGACTTCAAACCCGACCTGGTGCTGCTCGACCTGATGCTTCCGGGCAAGGACGGCGTCGACGTCTGTCGCGAGATCCGTAGCGAGTCCGGCGTCCCGATCATCATGCTCACGGCGAAAACCGACACCGTCGACATCGTGGTAGGGCTGGAGTCCGGCGCCGACGACTACGTCGTGAAACCGTTCAAGCCCAAGGAGCTAGTGGCCCGGCTGCGTGCCCGGCTGCGCACGTTCGAGGAGTCCGCTCCCGAGGCCATCACGATCGGGGACCTGGTGATCGATGTCTCCGGGCACACCGTGAAACGCGACACCGAGAACCTGTCCCTGACCCCCTTGGAGTTCGACCTGCTCGTCTGCCTGGCGAAGAAGCCGTGGCAGGTTTTCACCCGTGAGGTGTTGCTGGAACAGGTGTGGGGATATCGGCACGCCGCCGACACCCGTCTCGTCAACGTGCATGTGCAACGGCTGCGCTCCAAGGTAGAGATCGACCCCGAGAACCCACAGATCGTGTTGACCGTCCGAGGAGTCGGATACAAGGCCGGCGAGGCCGACGACGGTTCATGAGTGAAACACCCATGCAGGAGTCCCGGACCCGGCGGTTGGCCGGCGTAGGCAGAGCGGCTACCGCACCCGCACGAGAGCTGGCCGGCCTGTGGCGCCGGTCCATCCAGGCACGGGTGGTGATCGGCACGTTGACGTTGTCCGCCGTGTTGGCCATCCTCGCCGGCTGGATCCTGCTGAGGCAGGTGACCGATGGTGTCCTGACGAGCAAGCAGCAGGCGGCCATCACGCAGGCATCCGCCGGCGTCGACACCGCACAAGCGGAGCTCGACGCGCCCGAGACGGGCAACGTCTTCGAGCCGGGACCAGTGCTGAACCAGCTGATCGAGCAGTTGTCGCTGCGCGCTGAAGCGCAGGACAACTATTACATCGTGATCATCGGGCCGATCGACACGTTCGGGGAAGTCAACGAGGACACCGGCATCCGCGCGTCCTCGGTCAACATCGACCCGGCGCGCAGCGTGCCGGCCGACCTTGTTGCCAAGGTGCAGTCGGAGCCCGGCGTCTGGAACCGCTACGCACCCATCTATCTCTCCCCACCTGACGATGTGGAGCCCGGTCTCATTGTCGGCTCGCGGATCCAGCTGCCCAGTAGCGTGAGCGCACCAGGCCAGACCTACGCCTTGTTCTACGTCTTCTCGCTGCGCGAGCAGGAGCAGACGCTCTTCGTGGTCCGGGGTGCACTCATCACGACAGGGTCGCTCCTGCTGGTCCTGTTGGGCACGATCGCCTGGCTCGTCACACGGCAGGTCGTCACCCCTGTGAGGCTGGCCCGTCGCATCGCCGAGCGTCTCGCCGCCGGACGCCTCGAGGAACGGATGCACGTCCGCGGTGAGGACGACATCGCACGGCTGGGACAGTCCTTCAACCAGATGGCGGCCAGCCTGCAACGGCAGATCCGCCAGCTCGAGGAGCTCAGCCGCGTCCAACGCCGCTTCGTTGCCGACGTGAGTCACGAACTCCGGACGCCGCTCACCACCGTGCGACTGGCCTCGGACGTCCTGCACGACGCCCGGCACACCTTCGACCCGGTCACCTCCCGCTCGGCCGAGCTGCTGCAGGCGGAGCTGGACCGGTTCGAGGGACTTCTCACCGAGCTGCTGGAGATCAGCCGGTTCGATGCAGGTGCGGTGACGCTCGAGCTTGCGGACGTCGACCTGCGCGAGGTCGCTCGTCGCGTCGTCGACGGCGCGGCGGCGCTGGCCAGGCAGCGCGGATCGCGGGTCACGGTCACGGCACCGCACGAGCCTTGCGTCGCGCAGGCCGACGTACGCCGGATCGAACGGATCATGCGAAATTTGGTCGTCAATGCCATCGAGTACGGCGAGGGCCGCGACGTCGAGGTGTCGGTGGCCGGCAGCGCCGAGGCGGTCGCCGCGACCGTGCGCGACCATGGGGTGGGTCTGAAGCCCGGCGAGGAGGTCATGGTGTTCAACCGGTTCTGGCGGGCCGACCCGGCGCGGGCGAGGACACGCGGAGGCACCGGCCTTGGACTGTCGATCGCTGTCGAGGACACCATGCTGCACACAGGAAAGCTCGACGCGTGGGGAGAGCCTGGTGTTGGCTCGGTCTTCCGGCTGACGCTGCCCCGTCGCGCGGGCGAGCCGGTCATCGTCTCACCGCTGTCTTTGGTGCCGGAGGAGCGCAGTCCCGTCGCGGTGGGTGCCCCCTACGCCCGGTATGGCCCTGACCGCAGGAGGTCGTCGTGATCCGCCTTCCCTGCCGTCGGCTCGCCGTTGTCGTGCTTGCCGCGGTCACCATGGCGGGCTGCGTGTCCATCCCCACCGACTCCTCGATCAGCCGGGGTCGAGACGTCGGTGTCCGAGATGAGCCGCAGCTGAACAGCAACCTGCCCCCGGGTCCGGCGTCTGGCGCCAGCCGCGAGGACATCGTCGCCGGCTTCTTCGACGCGATGCTCGCCTACCCTCGGCAGGACGCGCTGGCGCGCGAGTTCCTCACACAGCGGGCCGCCGAAGAGTGGACGCCCGACCAGTCACTGGTGGTGTACGACGACCAGGAAGTCACGGACGGCCCCGACAGGGTGACGGTGCAAGCCCTTCGGCTCGGCACGCTCGACAGCCGAGGCGCGTGGACGTCGTCCACACCCGCAACATCGAAGGTGAACGTGTCGCTGCGTACCGAGCTTGTCGACGGTCAGTGGCGGATTGAGAACCCACCGGTGGGCACCTACATCGACGCGGACTACTTCGACCGCTATCTCGAACCGTTCTCGCTCTACTTCTTCGACCCGACCGAAACCATCCTCACCCCGGACCCCATCTACCTGCCGCTCGGTGAGTCCACCCTTGCCCTGCTGGTCGAAGACCTGCTGCGTGGGCCAAGCCTGCGCCTCGCTGGCATCGTGTCAACTGCCGCGCCACGTGGCCTCACGGTCGCCGGGGCGGTGACGCTGTCGACAACCGGGCGGGCCCAGATCCCCCTGAGCAGCCAGGCCCGGGAGATGTCTGGCAACCAGCGACGGCTGCTCGCGGCCCAGCTCACCTGGACGCTGAAGCCCCTCACCGAGGTGGAGTCCATCGTTCTCACGGTCGATGGTAAGCGGATCGAAGTGCCAGGGTCGGGTGCCGCGTTCGGGATCGACGCGTTCAGCGGCTACGACCCCGCCGGTTTCGGGGCCAGCCTCCGACAACTGTTCGGGCTGTCGTCCCGGGGTCTGGTCACCGTGTCGGTGGACGGTACGTCGCCGGTGACCGGATCCATCGGGCGCGGCCACAATGACGCCCGATCCGGCGCCGTCGAGCCGAGCGGAGACCGGGCGGCGCTGGTCGACGCAGTCGGACATCGTCTCGTCGTGGGGGAGGTGTCGACCGCTGGCACCGGCACCTCGGTATGGTTCCGCAACGGGACCGACCTGCTGAGACCTTCCTGGGATATCCACCACGTGCTGTGGGTGGTCGATGCGACCGCACAGGGTGCCGCCGTCTACACGCTGACCGCGGGACGATCGAGGCGCGTAGAGGTGGCTGGCATCTCCGGAGAGACGGTGCTCGGCTTCGCCGTGTCGCGCGACGGAGCCCGACTAGCTGCCATCGTCCGCGAACGCGACAAGACCAAGCTGCTCATCTCGATCATCGACAGGAGCTCCGAGCGACCCGCCGATGTCGACCTCTCAGCAGCCGAGGAGGTCGAGGGACCGGACGTCACGTTCAGCGGAACCGACAACGTCACCTGGCTCAGCCCGACGTCGGTCGCCGTGCTGGCCAATGATGACGGTGGCGACCTCCAACCTTTCGAGGTCCGCATCGACGGCTCGAACCTCAGCACGTTCGACGGGTTCCTGCCGATCCGCCCGGTCACGATCGCGGCCGCACCTAACCCCGACGTGCCCCTCGTCGTCGGCAGCAGCAACGCGAGGCTCTACCTCCGCTCACCTGAGGCCGGCTGGGCGGCGTACAGCCAGCAGGCCAAGGTCCGCCAGCCCTTCTATCCTGGCTAGCCGGTCTTCGCTGCCTGGCTCGTGGGCCGACCAGGCAGGGTCGTCCCCAGCCGCGATGCTGTGACGCTGCGTCCACAGCCGAGCCGATTCATAGCCCAGCCTCGAGGAAGCCCGCCAGAGTGAGGCAATGAGGGGGCAGAGCTATCTCGAGGCGGGCGTCGACCTGCTTCTCGGAGGTGCGTGCGTGGGCTGTCGGCGACCCGGGCTGGCTCTGTGCACGGGGTGTTCGGCGGGTCTGGCCCGTGCCCCGTTCGCGACCCGGCCGTCACCGCCGCCGCCGGGGCTGCCAACGACGTATGCCGTCAACGACTATGACGGGGTGGTGAGAGCCGCCATCCTCGCGCACAAGGACGACGGGCGGCTCGCCTTGGCTCGCCCACTCGGCAGTGCCCTCGCCTGGGCGGTGTTCGGACTGCTCGCGGCGGCGCCGGGGCCGGTGGCTGCCCTCGCGGTGGTGCCCGCGCCCTCGTCGCGGTCGGCGGTGCGGGCGCGCGGGCATGACCCGCTGCTGCGGATCGCTCGGGTCGCCGTACGCC
>JACCVZ010000304.1 GCA_013697905.1 Nocardioidaceae bacterium | reverse complement strand
GCTGGCGCCTCCTCGGCGGCGGGCTGTGGGGGAGCGAATGGACGCCGCCCGGGCGGAACCTTTCCGAGCTGAGCCCGCGTGAACGCGAGCTCTTGCTCGGCGATGTCGTCGCGGTAGGGAACCGCGTCACCATTCGCCCGGGCGAGATCCCAGCCGTGCACGAGTGTCTCGGTGAGGCGCAGATGCACCGCCACGCGTCCGGGCATCGTGCCGGCCGGCACAGTGATGATCTTCTCCAGCACTCCCGGTTGACGAAATGCGGCAAGCAGCGCCCCTGCCGCGCCACGGTAGGCCGTGACGGGCGAGTCACCGAGCTGGTCATTGTTCTGCGGACGCTGGAAGTTCCCGACAGGCGGCGCCTCGTCGCTCAACACGCTGGCGAACAATCGGTCGCCGCCAACCAGGTGGTTGACGAGGTCGCGGACGGTCCAGTCCGTGCACGCCGTCCGCTGAGGCCATTGCTCGCGACGGACGGCGGCGATTAACTGTTCGGTGCCCGCCATGACCTCGGCGAGCTGGTCGACGGCCGCGTCTGCCATGAACGCAGAGGCTATCGGTGCCCCGGCGCTACGATGCCGGCCGCCGGATCCTGCTGTGCTAGGCGAAAGGACCCTGCAGTGGAAGTTGGCGCCGACACCCTGCAGAAGGCGTTGCGGATCAACCTCGATCCGCGCTGGTACGGAACCATCGCCGAGATCGGCGCCGGCCAAGAGGTGGCGCGCTGGTTCTTCCGCGCCGGCGGCGCCGCCGGGACGGTCGCCAAGACGATCTCCGCCTACGACATGGCCGTCAGCGACGCGGTCTACGGCAAGTCGGAGCGCTACGTCTCGATGGGCCGCCTGCAGGCGATGCTCGACCACGAGTTCCAGCTCAACCTCGAGCGGCTCGACGACAGCCGTGGCGACGACAACGCATTCTTCGCGTTCGCCGACACGGTTGTCGCCCGCAGCTACCAGGGCGGCAACGAGTGCCACGGCTGGATGGGCGTGAAGTTCCAGTCCCACCAGCACGACGAGCCCAGCCAGATCGTCATCCACGTGCGGATGCTCGACGCCGAGGCCGCGTCGCAGCAGGAGGCCCTCGGTGTCGTCGGCATCAACCTGCTGCACGGCGCGTTCTTCCACTACCACGAACCCGACATGCTGCTGGAGAGCCTGCTCGACCGGCTGACCACCGGCCGGATCGAGATCGACATGATTCAGCTCACCGGCATCGAGTTCCGGTCGGTCGACAACCGACTGATGGCCCTCAAGCTGGTGCAGCTCGGGTTGAGCGGTGCGGCGATGTTCGGCCCCGACCGCCAGGTCCTGCAGCCCAGCGAGGTGCTGCGCAAGAAGGCGATCCTGGTCGAGCGCGGCAGCTTCCGGCCCCCCACCGTCGTCAACATCGACATGCTCGAGTGCGCCCGCGCCAAGTTCGAGGACGACCCAGCGGTAGACGGCCGCGAGGTGCTGGTGCTGACCGAGCTCACCATGGCCAACCTGCTGGCCGGAGGCGAGAAGGTCGACCGGCGCGACTTCCTGGCCCGCGCCGAGCTGCTCGCTGCGTGCGGCATGACCGTGCTGATCTCCGACTACGTGGCCTACCACCGGCTCGCGGCCTACCTGGCGTGGCGCACCGACGGCCGCATCGGCATGGTGATGGGAATCCCCAGCCTGGCCGACCAGTTCGACGATGCGAACCACGGCGACATCCCCGGCGGCATTCTCGAGAGCTTCGGCCGGTTGTTCAAGAACGACCTGCGGCTGTTCGTCTACCCGATGCTGCAGGACGGCGAGGTGACGACCATCCACAACCTGGCCGTCGGTGAGGAGCAGCAGCCGCTCTACGACTACCTCGCGCGGCGCGGCAGCTTCGTCGACCTCGACAACTACAAGCCGGACTACCTGCCCATCCTCAGCCGCGACGTCCTGCGGCGGATCGCGGCCGGTGACGACACGTGGGAGTCCATGGTGCCGGCCGAGGTTGCCGACCTGATCACGAAGCGCGGCTTCTTCGGCTACCAGCGGTCCGCGGAGGACTGACGAAGTCACGGAGCGCGCAGCGGCTCCAAGGTCGTGAGGTCGAGGGTGAGGACCCGCCGGTCCCAGTCGAGGTCCCGGACGGTGGCCCACGGCGCATAGCCGGCGCCGGTGAAGACGTCGTACGACGCCTCGCACCAGTGCCGGGCCCTGCTTGGGCCGTCGGTCGTAGCCCAGCAGCGACCCCGCGTGCCGTCCGGCGACGACAAGCCGTCGACCACCAGCTCAGATGTCACGCCGGCCGTCACCCCCGTCGGCGCGAGCCGGACGTCATTGACGTGGCCCAGCCGCCGACCGTCGCTTCCGAGGACGTCGATGCCGAGCAGTGCCCCCAACCGGTGGCGGTCGGGGCTCGAGCTACTCGGGCTCATGACGCGCTCCAGGGATTCGGCCGACCACCGTCTCGCCGACCCAGCTTTCGAAACCGTCGACACCCAGCTCGCGTCGTCGTGCGCCGAGCCGGACGGCGCTGCCGATCTCGACCACGTCGGACATGGCAATCCTGCCGGGGGAGGGATCGACGTCCGAGCGCAGCCGCCTCCAGACCGCGGAGACCCAGGCGCCGACCAGGCAAACCCAGCCCAGCGCCCCGGTCCGGTGAGC
>JACCVZ010000276.1 GCA_013697905.1 Nocardioidaceae bacterium | reverse complement strand
CCGGAGTCCTGGTCACCGGGTGGGCGAAGGGGGGCAAGACGGAGACCTTGCTCGCGTGCATGAGCCAGGGTGCGCAGTACGTCGGAGACGAATGGGTCTACCTGACCGAAGATGGACAGATGCTGGGGCTGCCCGAGCCCATCCGAGTGTGGGCCTGGCACCTCCAACAGTTGCCGTCACTGCTGAGATCCCGCCCTCGGAAAGAACGCTTTCGTCTGTCCACCTGGCGCCGGCTCGCCGAGCTGACGACCGCGGCGTCGAGATCATCACTGCCGGGCGCGGCCATCCTGCGCAAAGGAGCACCCGTCATCGGGCGGCAGGCGTACCTTCAGATCCCCCCCGAAGACATGTTCGGCCCCGCCAAGGTCAGTCTGCACGGGGTTCTCGGGGCGGTCGTGCTGGTGGTCAGCTGCGAAGCGCCGGACATCGCCATCGAGGCCACTTCCGGGTCGGAGATAGCCCACCGAATGGCCGCCTCACTCAGCGACGAGCGGTCCAAACTGGTGGCCACCTACAACCAGTTCCGGTTCGCCTACCCCCAAGCGCACAGCCCCGTCATCGAGTCCGCGGAGATCGTCGAACAACGGCTCTTGTCCACACTGCTGGACCGCCTACCTGCGGCGAAGGTGCTTCATCCCTATCCCTGCGACGTAGCCACGCTCGGCCGAGTTGTGCAGTCGGCGGCTCTCCACGCCATCTCGACTGCAGTCGACGATGACGGGCCCGACCTGCCGCGGGCCAACGTGCTGGCGGAGTCCCCGTGAAGATTCCAACATCGCGCGGCGGCCGGTTCTGGCGTCGTGGCCGCCTCACCGTTGCCCTCGTCGGCGCGGATGGTGCGGGCAAGAGCACCATAAGCGGGCTGCTGGAGCCGGCCCTGCGCCCACTGCCCGTCAAGACCATCTATATGGGGGTGAACCTCGAGGCCAGCTCCTTGATGCTCCCGACGACGAGGCTTTTGCTTGCCGTGAAGCGTGCTCGTGGTGGCAATCCCGATCTCGTGGCCAGTCGGCTGACCCCTCAGCCAGCGACAACGTCGGCGAGCCGTGACGGCGGATGGCGGCGGTCAGCGAAGGATAGTGTCCGGCTGACCGTTTGGATGGCCGAGGAGTGGCTGCGCCAGCTTGTTGCCTCCGCTTATGGCGCACGCGGTTATGTGGTCGTCTTCGATCGTCACTTCTTCGCCGACTACTATCACACCGACATCAGGGGTGCTGAGCGCGGACTCTTCGGCAGACTCCACGGCTGGATGCTGCAGCACGCCTACCCGAGACCGGCTCTGGTGATCTGCCTCGACGCCCCGGCCGAGGTGTTGTACTCACGCAAGCCCGAGTCCAGCGTGGAGTGGCTCGACCAACGCAGGCGGCAGTACCTCGACCTTGCCGATGTCGTGCCGGCTTTCGTCGTCATCGACGCCACCCGACCGCTCGAGGCGGTCACTGATGAGATCGTGCAATGTATTCGGACGCACTGGAAGGCGTTGAACGAGTGAAGATTCTTTTGGCCAGCCCCATCGACCCACAAACGGTGATGGCGCTGGAGCGTAACTACGACGTCAGCCAGGCGATCAAGGCGGCTCCGATGGATCTGCGCGACGCTCTCGTCGACCGCGAGGCGGTCGTCGTCCGCAGCGGAGTCGAACTGTCGTCCGACGTGATGTCCGCAGCGAAACAGCTACGGCTGCTGGTGCGCGCCGGCTCGGGCTTGGACAACATCGACCTCGAGTTCGCCAGGCAGCAAGGAATTCGAGTCGTGCGCGTCCCAGGAATGTCGGCTCCGCCTGTCGCCGAGTTCACCTTCGCGCTGCTCTTGTCGCTGGCGCGAAACGTCACCCTGGCCGACCGGCTGCTGCGGCAGGGACATTGGCCGAAGCCTCAGCTCGGAGGGGCGCTGCTGCAGGGCAAGACCCTCGGCGTCGTCGGTGCGGGCAACATCGGCGGACTTGTCGGGGAGATGGGGCGGGCCTGGGGGATGAACGTCCTCGGTTGTGTCGGACATCCCAGCGATGCCGTCGCGCAGCAGCTGTTAGGCCGTGGAATCGTGCTGACCGACTTCGACGAGATCGTGCCTGCCGCCGACTTCCT
>JACCVZ010000271.1 GCA_013697905.1 Nocardioidaceae bacterium | reverse complement strand
CCCCCGTCCACCGGCGGATGCCGCCCTGCCCGCAGGCCAGCGGCCGGCCTGACGGCCAGCCAGGCAGGGGCGAGCGCGGGCCCGAGCCGGTGGCGGCGCAAGCACTCAGCGCCCGTGGCGCGCCGATCGAGCGACCCGTCTTCGCGCTCACCGGTGGGCGAGATCTGTCTCCCTGCGTAGCCATCACGGCCGGAACCTCGCTCAACCTGTGCGCTGTGCGCAAGGTCCGAGCGGCATCGGGTGGTGGGAGAAGGATTCGAACCTTCGAAGGCTGAGCCATCTGGTTTACAGCCAGACCCCTTTGGCCACTCGGGAATCCCACCCGGGGAAGGCAAGGGTAGAGGGCGTCGCCGATCCCCCGCAACCGGCGGCAAGGGTAGAGGGCGTCGCCGATCCCTCGCAGCCGGCGGCGCTAGCATCGGCGACGCCAGGCCATCGACCCACTGCAAGGAGCACCGCCGTGGCCGACTCCAGCTTCGACGTCGTCGCCGAGGTCGACCGCCAGGGGGTCGACAACGCGATCAACCAGGCCGCCAAGGAGGTCGCCACCCGCTATGACTTCAAGGGGACCGACGCCTCGATCGCCTGGTCAGGCGAGCAGATCGCCATCGCGGCCAACTCCGAGGAGCGGGTGGCCGCCGCGCTCGACGTGCTCAAGGACAAGCTCGTCAGGCGCAAGGTGAGCCTAAAGAGCCTCGACCACGACGAGCCCAAGCCCGGCGCTCGCGGCCACTACCGCCTGGAGATCTCGCTGGTGTCGGGCATCCCGACCGACAAGGCCAGGGCCATGGTCAAACAGATCAAGACCTCCAAGCTGAAGGTGCAGGCGGCGATCCAGGGCGATTCGCTGCGCATCTCCTCCAAGAGCCGCGACACCCTCCAGGAGGCCCAGGCCCTCCTGCGCGCCAACGACCAGGATCTGCCCTTGCGTTTCACCAACTACAAGTAACACACCCCGTTCCGGATCCGGGCTGGGACGCGACCGGATCGAGGAGTTCTCGGGCGACCAGGATCGCGTCGGCGACCTCGTCCCGCAAGGTCACGGTAGGCACGCACGGCCCGGAGCCCGTGGTCGACCTGCACGCCCTCCACCCCGGAGGTCAGAAGTCGCCGCCGCCGAAGTCGCCACCGCCGAAGTCGCCACCGCCGAAGTCGCCACCGCCGCCATCCCAGCCGCCACCGCCACCGTCACCGTCACCACTGGCGTAGTCACCGCCTGAGTCGCCACCGTCACCGGAGGAGTCACCGCCCGAGTCTCCCGAGTCTTGGCCGTCGGCCAGACCCTGCTCGTAGCTGCCGTCGAAGCCGCCGCTGAACACCATCCCCATCATCGTGCCCATGAACAGCGCCGGCATGATTCCCGAGGCTCCGAAGTACCCCGCCGTCCACGGTGCGTACGCCGGGCCGGCCTGCCAGTACGGCACCCGCCGCGCGCCAAGCATCACCTTGCGCGAGTCCGGCTCGGCGCCCCGGTCCACCCTCTCGGCGTCAAGCGCACAAGCGGGTACGTCGCGAGGTGCGCCGCGGTCGGGCGTCCACGTCACGTCGCGCACCGACGGGCCGTGCTGGGGGTTAAAGAAGCACGGCGGACGTCGGGCCGGCAGCTCGTCGCCGACCACGCGCGCTTGCACGCAGGCCACGGCATACCGCCCGTCTTCGAGGATCTCGGCGACGTGTCGGATCTGGTCGGCTTCGGTGACCGCGTCGAGCGAGAGCTTGGCGTCGTCGTAGTCGTCGAGCGCGCGCTGGTAGTCCTGCCGGGTGCCCTCGTCGAGCTCCTTACCTGCCAGTTCGGAGTCAAGTCGCTGGAGCTCCTCGCCGAACTGGGTCACGTCCTCGTCCGCCGTCTGTTTCACATCACCGAGCTCGACCGCAGCCGTCTGGCGTTGCTGCGCGGCGAGCTTCTTGCGGTTCTGGTTACTCATGACCACAACCAGACCGAGTATCACCAGAGCGATCAGCAACCACTCCATGACGGCCCCTTTCCTGACGCCGGGGTTCGCCCGCTCGATCAGCGGACGACGACCCCAGCCTACGGGTGTCCTCGCTCACAGCTGGCTGAAGAATTGCGCGCGAACGGGTTAGTGCCTGCCTTACGGGGTAAACGTCAGGTAACCGATGGAAGGAAACCCCATGACCACACCCCATGATCCACTCGACCCGGGCGGCCCGGCATACCCGCCTGGTTCCTTCTCTCCCGCGCAGTCGGCCATCCCACCTGTGCCGCCAACAGGCGTGGGCAACATCGCGGACTCCGGCGCCGCAGGTGATGCCGGCGGCTCGGTGAGCGACACGGCGCGTGACCAGGCCCAGCAGGTCACGGGCAGCGCCGCCGAGGCGACGGCCCAGGTCGCGCAGACCAGCAAGGAGCAGGCACAGCAGGTCACCGACGACGTGCGGAGCCAGGCGAAGCAGCTCGCGGGCGAGACCAAGACCCAGCTGGCCGATCAGGCCAGCTCTCAACGCGACAGGGCCGTCTCCGGCTTGCGGTCGCTGGGAGACGAGCTCAGCGGGATGTCGAAGAGTAGCGACCAGTCCGGGATGGGCACCAAGCTCGCGCGCGAGGGTTCGGACCTGACGCACAAGGCGGCCGACTTCCTGGAGCAGCGCGATCCCACCCAGCTTCTCGACGAAGTGCGCAGCCTGGCTCGACGTAAGCCGGGAGCGTTCCTCCTCGGCGCTGCGGTGGCCGGCGTGGTGGTCGGCCGACTGACGCGGGGAGCCGCCAGCGCCCGCTCGGATGCCTCACCTGGCCAATACGAGACCGAGGCCTATCCGCCCGTCCTTCCCTATGACGACACCCACGTGGGCGCGCAGGTCGACCCGCTGTCTCCGGGCATGACCATGCCGGGGGGAGCACCGACGTCGTACGGACCGACCGGCACCGGCACAGGTGAGCCGCCGCCGATCCTGCACGAGCCCTACGGCGAGCAGCTCCCTCCGGCCGACTACCCAGGGCAGCGTGGGGGCTTCTGATGACCACCACTCCCCCTGGCTCGCACAACGCTCCTGCTGGCGCATCCCGCGCCGCATCGGACGACTTCACCGATGCCGACGACCAGTCACTCGGCAGCATCGTCTCGAGGATCTCGAGCGACTTCTCCCAGCTTGTCCGCCAGGAGATCGAGCTGGCCAAGGTGGAGATGAAGGAGGAGGGCAAGAAGGTAGGCAAGGCGGCCGGGATGTTCGGTGGCGCCGCGTTCGCCGGCTGGATGTTCGCCATCTTCGCCTCAACCACGCTGATGTGGGCTCTCAACCATCTGATGGACATTGCTTGGGCGGCGCTCATCGTCGCCGTGTTGTGGGGGCTGCTGGCAGCCGTACTGGCGCTTCAAGGGCGCAACAAGATGCGTGAGGTCAACCCGAAGCCTGAACAGACCATAGAGACTCTCAAGGAGGACGCACAATGGCTCAAAGCCCAGAAGAAGTAAGGCGCGACATCGAGTTGACGAGGGAAGATCTCGGTCGCGACGTCGATGCGCTCAATGACAAGGTGAGCCCGAGTCGCATCGCCCAGCGCCGGCTGGATGCGACCAAGCAGAGGGCCGGCTCCCTCAAGGAGCGGGTCATGGGGTCGGCCTCGTCCGGGAGGTCCTCGATGACCGGCACGGCCGGCTCCGCCGGCTCTGCGGTCACTGACACGATCAGTGCGGGGCCAGACATGGCCAGACGCCGGACCGAGGGCAACCCTCTCGCGGCTGGCCTGGTCGCTTTTGCCGCAGGCTGGTTGGTCTCGAGCATCCTCCCCGCGTCGAAGGCGGAGGAGCAAGCCGCCCAGGCGTTGCAGGACAAGGCAGGCGATCTGGCTGAGCCGGTCAAGCAACAGCTGTCCGAGGTTGCGACCGAGATGAAGGACAATCTGCAGGGACCGGCCCAGCAGGCTGCGCAGTCGGTCAAGGACAGCGCGACGGGGGCCGCCGCCACGGTCAAGGAGGAGGGCACCTCGGCCGCCCAGTCGGTGAAGGAAGACGCCCAGGGCTCGGCCCAGCAGGTGAAGGACGCCCAATCAGGTGGCAGCTCCAGCTCGGGGAGTACCTTCTGAGCTCAGGGAGCGACCTCGCGGCATCGGCCGTCGACGCCGAAGTCCCGGGGTCAGACGCCACCACGCCGCGAGCCATCCCGGCCCGCGGCTGGTGGCAGGTGACCAAACGTGCGTGGGCGGAGGCCAAGACCGACCAGGTGCCGCTGCTGGCCGCAGGAGTCGCCTTCTTTGGCTTCTTGTCGTTGTTCCCGGCGATCATTGCCGCGGTGATGACCTACGGGTTGGTGGCCAATCCTCGCCAGATCCGCGACCAGATCAGCGGCGTCACCGACGCCATGCCCAAGGACGCGCGCAGCCTCGTCATGGGCCAGATCGACACGATCACGTCAACGCCGCAACAGTCCTTGGGCATCGGCGTGGTGGTGGCGTTGGCGCTGGCACTGTGGAGCGCGTCCGGCGGCGTGGGTAACCTGATTTCCGCTGTCAACCTCGCCTACGACGAGGAGGAAACCCGAGGGTTCGTACGTCGCAAGGCACTCGCGCTCGGCATGACCCTGGGTGCCATCATCTTCGCGCTGGTGGCAATCGGCTTGGTGGCTGTCGCACCGGCCGTGTTCGACGCCTTGGGCCTGTCGACCGCCGGCCGGTTGATCGCGGAAGTGGTGAGATGGGTTCTTTTGCTTGCCTTGGTCATGGCTGCGCTCGCTGTCGTGTTCCGGGTGGCGCCGGACCGCGATGCACCCAAGTTCGCCTGGGTCACCATCGGCGCCATCATCGCCACCGTGATCTGGCTGATCGCATCACTCGGATTCTCTTTCTACGTCGACAACTTCGGCAGCTACAGCAAGACCTACGGGAGTCTCGCTGCCGTCGTCGTGATGTTGCTGTGGCTGTGGATCACCTGCTACATCGTGCTGCTCGGGGCGGAGATCAATGCCGAGAGCGAGGCGCAGACGGTGGAAGACACCACCAAGGGGCCGGCGAAGCCGCTAGGGGATCGAGGAGCCGTCAAGGCCGACTCCTTGCCGCCTGCTGAGGGGTCAGCCGAGGAAGCCGTCGACAGACGTCGTACCTGACCGCTGGAGGTGCCGTCGCCTGTCTGTCAGCTCAACGCCTTCGCCAACGCAAGCACCTCCTCGGCGCAGCCCCATGAAGTGGTGACACCGGCACCCCCGTGGCCGTAGCAATGGATGACCGGATGCGCGCCGCGCTGTTCTACTTCCAGCCGAACTGACGGTCTCGCCGGCCGCAGCCCCACCCGGTGACCGAGCACGCGGGCGTCTGCGAGCGCGGGCACCAGCACCGTTGCCCGGGCCATGATGCGCTCAGCGACCTCGGCGTCCGGGCGCCGGTCCCACTGACGCTCGGTGTCGGTGCCGCCGACGATGATGTCGTTCGACCGTGGCACCACGTACGTCGGCTCCGACCCGTCCAGCACCCATCGGTCGACGCCCACCTGATCGACGCGCACGACCTGGCCGCGGACCGGGTACAAGGTGTCATCGGTGGCGAGGAGCCGGGCACCGAGCCCGCTGCAGTTGACCACCAGACCGGCACGGTCGGGCAGCCCGCCGAGCGCCATTCGGGTCAACGTGCCACCGGCCGCCTCGAGCCGTCGCTGCAGCCAACGCAGGTAGACGGGCATGTCGATGACGGGAGTGGTGAACGACCAGCCGCTTCGGTAGGGCGACGGGACGTGGTCCATCCGCGTCAGGTCCGCGACGACGCATGCCCACCACGGATCATCGGTGTAGCCCCGCAGCAGTTCGTTGCCCGGGCGTATCACCACGCCGGAGTCGGGGTTGTCGGCCAGCGCGACGAACGCGGCAAAGCTGATCTGTGCCCAGGCAAGCACCCGTTGCCGTGGCTCGGCCAGGTAGGGATACCAGATGGCCGCGGCGACCGCGGACGTCGTCTCCAGCGGAAGCTCACGCGCCAGAAGATGAACGTCGTAGCCGGCCTCGGCCAGGATGACTCCGGCCGAGAGCCCATTAACTCCGGCCCCCAGAACCAAGACGCGCATGACCTCAGTCACTCAACTCAGCGACTGAAGCGGCAGGTCGGCCCACGTCCGAAGCGCCCAGCCGTCGGCATCGGCTGCCAGCTCGCAGGTCGCGCAGTTGCCGAGAGACTTCCCGACCGCGAAGTCCGCGCGGACGTTGGACGCGAGGCGGGGCAGCACGAGGCTGATCGAGCCACCATGGCTGACCACCAGCGCCGTCTCACCTCGGTACTGGTCCGCCATCGCGGACAGCACGGCGAGGACGCGTCGTACGACGTCCTTGCCGGTCTCGACGCCGGGGCACCCGAGGCTGAGGTCGCCCGCGAGCCAGCCGTCGAACACCGGGCGGAAGAGGTCGTCGGCGTAGCGCTGACCAGCGAGATCTCCCACCGAGAACTCCCTCAGGCCGGGACACACCCGGACGGGGAGCCCGAGTGCCGCAGCGACGATCTCGGCGGTCTGCACCGCCCGAGCCATGTCGCTGCACCAGATGGCGGCGATTCTGCGGTCGGTCAACGACGCGGCTAGCTGCCGCGACTGCTCACGCCCGCGCAGGGTCAGCGAGCCACCGTCGTCGCTGGCAAGGTCGGGCTCCTCGTACTCCGCCTCACCGTGACGGGCAACGACCAGGGTCGCGGCGCAGAACAGGTCACTCATGACTGTGAACCTAGCGGCCGCAGCTGCCGGGACCTGTGTCGGCTGCAACGACAGCTGACCGCTCAGGCGCTCGCACTGTCCGCCGCCTCGATGACGCGAAACGTCATACCGGTCGCCTGCAGCCTCGCGAGCAAGGCGTCGCCCATCGCCTGCACAGTCGTCACCTGACCGGCCGTCGCGGGGGTGTCATCGAAGGCGAGGCACAGTGCGGACTGCGCCAGCATGGTAGCGGTCTCGTCGTACCCCGGGTCACCACCGCTGACCTCGGTGACGACACGTCGCCCGCCACCCACGCCGACGAACCGCACCGTGAACCACGAGCTCGCCCTCCGTTCGGCCGACGGACCGTCTCCTTGTCGGCGCATCCGCAGCAGCAGGTCGCGACCCATCGGCAGCTGCGCGAGCGTGAGCACACCTGCGAGCAGGACGGGCGCCCCGACCGCGATCGACAGCGATCGCACCAGGGCATAGTGGCCATAGCTGAAGTCCGGCCCGTAGCGCGACACCGCGCGCGCGGACCGCCGCACGATGACGGGGTCGATGGTCGGCAGCGGCAGCGCGAAACCGCGGCCGTCGGGTGCCTTCGTGGGTCGCTGGGGCAAGGCATGCACCTGGCGGTCGCCGCGGGCATGGGACTCACGCGTACGCCGCTGCTCGCTCACCTTTGTTGTCTGGCGGACGCGCGAGAAGGCACGGATGGCGGAGTGGCAGGTGCCGCCGGACACATCGCCTGCCGTCCGGACAAATCCCGACACCGACAGCGGGACGTCCGCGGGCAGCTGCAGGACGGTGTAGTACGCCCCCAGGTCGGGCGGAATCGAGTCGAAGCCGCAGGCATGCACGAGCCGGGCCCCGGTGGCCGTGGCGCGGTCATGGTGGGCGAGCCACATCCGGTCGACGAACTCCTGCTCGCCGGTGAGGTCGGCATAGTCGGTGCCGGTGTCGGCACAGGCGGCGACCAGCGGATCGCCGTACTCCATGAAGGGCCCGACGGTCGTGGCGACGACCGACGTCTGCTCGGCAACCGTCCGCAACGACGACGCGTCGGTCACGTCGGCAGTGAGTACGTCGACCGCCGCACCGGCGGGACCGAGGCCGGCCAGCCGCTCGCGGACGCGGTCGAGCTTGGCCGGGTTGCGGCCGGCGACCGCCCAGCGCAGCCCGGCGGGCGCGTGTGCTGCCAGGCGTTCGGCCGTCAGCCCACCGGTGAACCCGGTCGCGCCGAAGAGGACCACGTCGTACGCCGGGTCGGCCACGCAGCCCATGCTGCCACTGCCCGCTGCCACCGGTTCGTCCGACTGGGTCAGGTGCAGGCGACCCGCAGCTGGTCGGACGAACCGGAATCGGCCCGGCTGTGACGGGGATTCGTCCGACTGGATCAGGCGCAGGCGACCCGCAGCTGGTCGGACGAACCGGAGGGCGTCAGCCGGACAAGTGGAGCGGATCGAGGCCGTTGGCGTGCCGGATCTCGGTCACGAACGCGCCCATGATCTCGGTCAGGCCGAAGTCCTTGGGGGTGAAGACGGCGGCCACGCCAGCCTGCTTCAAACGAGCGGCGTCGGCAGACGGGATGATGCCCCCGACGACGACGGGGACGTCGGCGAGTCCTTGCTCGCGCAACCCCTCGACGATCGACGGGACCAGCTCCAGGTGCGAGCCGGACAGGATCGAGATGCCAACGAGGTGCACGTCCTCGGCCACTGCCGCAGCCACGATCTCGTTCGGGGTGAGCCGGATGCCTTGGTAGATGACCTCGAAACCCGCATCCCGGGCCCGCACGGCCACCTGTTCGGCGCCGTTGCTGTGTCCGTCGAGCCCTGGCTTGGCAACGAGCAGACGGAGCCGGCCGCCGAGCTCCTCGCCGGTACGCCGGACCGCGTCACGCACCCCTGCGAGCTCCGCACCCACCTCGGCCGCGCCGACGCCTCCGGAGATCCCGGTCGGTGCCCGGAACTCGCCGAAGACCTGACGCAGCGCGCCCGCCCATTCCCCGGTCGTCACCCCGGCGCGGACGGCCGCCAGCGTGGCAAACATCAGGTTCTCGCCCGACTTCGCGTCGGCGTCGACCTGCTCGAGGGCAGCTTTGACCTGGTCGGGGTCGCGCTGTGCCCGCCACTGCTGGGTGGACCGGACCGCTGCCGCCTCGGCCTCCGGGTCGGCCGGCTGGATCGCCGCGTCGAGGTCGGCAGTCAACGGCGACGGCTCGGTGTCGACGTACACATTGACGCCCACGACCTTGTCCTCGCCCGACTCGATCCGCGCCCGTCGCCGCGAGTGTGACGCGACCAGCTCCTGCTTCAGGTAGCCGGACTCGATCGCGGCGGTGGCTCCGCCCATCGCCTGGATGCGGTCGATCTCCTCGCGCGCGCTGTCGATCAGCTCGGCCACCTTGGCCTCGATGACGTGGGAGCCGTCGAAGATGTCGTCGTACTCCAGCAAGTCGGACTCGAATGCCAGCACCTGTTGCATCCGCAGCGACCACTGCTGGTCCCAGGGACGAGGCAACCCCAGCGCCTCGTTCCACGCGGGGAGCTGGACCGCACGGGCGCGGGCGTCCTTGGACAGAGTCACGCCGAGCATCTCGAGCACGATGCGCTGCACGTTGTTCTCAGGTTGTGCCTCGGTAAGACCGAGGGAGTTGACCTGCACGCCGTATCGGAAGCGGCGCATCTTCTCGTCCTCGACGCCGTAGCGGTCACGGGTCAGCTCCTCCCACAGCTGAGCGAAGGCACGCACCTTGCAGGTCTCCTCGATGAACCGGACGCCGGCGTTGACGAAGAACGACATCCGGCCGACGACCTCACCGAAACGCGCACGGTCGACCTGACCGGAGTCGCGCACCGAGTCGAGCACGGCGATCGCCGTGCACAGGGCGAACGCAAGCTCCTGAGTCGGCGTCGCCGCGGCTTCCTGGAGGTGGTAGCTACAGATGTTGATCGGGTTCCACTTCGGCATCTCGTGGACCGTGTAGGCGATCATGTCGGTCGTCAGCCGCAACGACTGCCCAGGCGGGAAGACATAGGTCCCACGCGACAGGTACTCCTTGATGATGTCGTTCTGGGTCGTGCCCTGCAGCTCCTTCGCATCGGCGCCCTGCTCCTCGGCGACGACCTGGTACATCGCCAGCAACCACATCGCCGGTGCGTTGATCGTCATGGAGGTGTTCATCTCTGCGAGCGGGATCCCGGCGAAGAGACGCCGCATCTCGCCCAGGTGCGGCACCGGCACTCCGACCTTGCCGACCTCTCCGCGCGCCAGTGCGTGGTCCGGGTCGTAACCGGTCTGAGTCGGCAGGTCGAACGCCACCGACAGACCCGTCTGACCCTTCGCCAGGTTGCCTCGGTAGAGCGCGTTGGAGCCGGTCGCCGAGCTGTGCCCGGCGTACGTGCGCATCACCCACGGACGGTCGCGCTCAGCAGGGCTCGAGCCGGTGCTGGTGTCGGGCATGCCCTGACAGTACGACGGCCTGACTGTCCCGCAGTCGGTCTGTTGCCTGTCTCACTCGCCGGTCGGGTCAAGGGCAAGGCGAGGTTCAGGCCGAGAGCTCAAGATTCCCGCGGTCGAGGCGGAGCACCCGGTTGAGCCGGGTGACCGCGAGCACCCGCCGGATCTCCTTGGAGCAGTTGCGCAGCAGCAGCCGCTGACCGGAGCGTTCGGCACGCAGATGAGCGGCGGTCAACATGCCCAGGCCGGCAGCATCGATGCTCTCGAGCGCCCCCATGTCGATGACGACATCCCGGGTCGCCCGGGCCAGCACATCATTGAGCCCGTTTCGCACCACGGCGACGTTCCTACCGTCGAGATGCGAACCGAGTGTGAACAGATCTTCTGCCGCCGAACCGACGCCCATGACATCCCCCCGCTGGTCTTTCCCCTGCCCCTATGGTGAAGGACGCGCCAGCATCCCGACAGGTTGCCACGCGCACCGATATGGATCCGAGATGTTCGGCTGAGTCAGCGCGGTGCCATCCGCAGAGCTCCGTCCATCCGGATCACCTCGCCGTTGAGGTAGTCGTGGTCGGCGATCATCAACGCGAGCTTGGCGTACTCCTCGGGGAGTCCTAGGCGCTTCGGAAACGGCACTCCGGACGCCAACGTCGCACGGAAATCGTCGTTGACGCCCGCGAGCATCGGGGTGTCGATGATGCCAGGCGCGATCGTGCAGACGCGGATGCCGAAGCTGGCCAGGTCGCGGGCTGCGGACAGGGTCAGGCTGACGACGCCACCCTTCGAAGCGGCGTACGCAACCTGCCCGACTTGGCCGTCGTACGCGGCGATCGAGGCCGTGTTGACGATGACACCTCGCTGGCCGGACTCGTTCGGTTCGGTCTTCGCCATCGCCTCCGCGCCCAGTCGGAGCACATTGAACGTGCCCACCAGGTTGACGTCGATGACCTGGCGGAACAGGGCAAGGTCGTGTGGACCGGACTTGGACAAGATGCGTCCGGCTGTGCCGATGCCGGCGCAGTTGACCACCATCCGCAGGGGCGCGGCGGCTGCGGCCTGCTCGATCGCAGCTCGGACCTGCTGCTCGTCAGTCACGTCGGCCTCGAGAAGAGTGACACCGTCCAGGCGTCCTGCCTTCTCGATCGAGCTGGAAAGGTCGAGCCCGAACACCTGGGCTCCTCGTTCGGCGAGGGAGCGCACGGTGGCTCCCCCCAGGCCGGACGCTCCTCCGGTGACGACGGCGGCGATGTCGCTGATCTGCATGGCAGGTGACACTAACGGCGCCGGCTACGACGGGCTCGGCTGGGTAGGTCCGCTCAGATCAGCCGCGCTCGTGGCCGCCACCGGGTCGCCACAGCACGTCGCCCTCGACCCTGTTGGTGTGACGGGCCAGGATGAAGAGCAGGTCGCTGAGCCGGTTGAGGTATGTGATGGCCACCGCGTTCATGGTGTCGGCATGAACCTCGTACGCCGACCAGGCGGACCGCTCCGCCCGGCGTACGACCGTGCGTGCGACGTGGAGCAGCGCGGCACCCTTGTCACCGCCCGGCAAGATGAACGACCTGAGTTTCTCCAGCGGCTCGTTGTAGTGGTCACACCACTGCTCGAGCCGCTCCACGTAGTCCGCCTCGACCCGCAGCGGCGGGTACTCCGGGTCGTCGACGACAGGCGTGCAGAGGTCGGCGCCGACGTCGAAGAGGTCGTTCTGCACATGCAGAAGCACCGATGCGACGTCGTCGTCGAGGCCCCCGAGTGCCATGGCGTAGCCGATGTTCGAGTTCGCCTCGTCCACGTCGGCGTACGCGGCCAACCGGGTGTCGGTCTTGCTCGTCACGCTCATGTCGCCGAGCCGGGTCTCGCCACCGTCGCCGGTGCGCGTGTAGATCTTCGTGAGGTTGACCATGACGCCAGCCTACGATCCGCGGTCGGTAGTGGTCATCTCCGTGAGTTGTTCGGGGGCATCCGGAGACCAGGTGGATGCATCGCCAGGCGCAGGAGGAGGGGCATAGCGGTGTTCTATGGCTGACGACTGTAACGCAGCGAGGCGCCGCCTGAGCCCGGAGGACCCTGGACGAACTTACGGAGATGACCACTAAACGAACCGGGTGGAGGCATCCAGGTGGTAGTCGAAGGCCAGCCGCTCACACGCGCGGGCGTCGAGCCAGGCGACGAACTCCCGGTGCACCGGGTGGGCGACGTACGACGCGAGGGCGTCGGCGTCAGCGAAGACCGTGAACAGCAGGTACTGGTAGCCGCGACTTCGTTCGCCGGACAGCTCGCCACCGAAGCGCAGCTCGTCCATCGATCCGATTGCGTCCGGCCAGGTGGCAACCATGGCGCGCATCTCGGCATCCTCTGCGGCTGTCAGGGCCTGCGGGAACTTCAGCAGGACGACGTGCTGAAGCGGCGGTTGCCCCCCGCTGAGTCCTGTCATGTCAGTACCTCTCCTACTCGCATGTACGGGAAACGGCAGCCTCGCTGCGGCGTGTCGCGCGTCAGGTGAGTCGACGATCTTGGCCGGGCGGGGCGGCCTCCACCCACGCCAGGAAACCGGTCAGGGCTCGATCGCTCATCGCCAGCTCGATTGTACGACCGGTCGCGAGGTTGACTGCGACGACGCGATGGCCGGCGTAGAGCGCGAACGCCTCGGCCCCGTGCGGCGTACGACGCGAGCCGACAGTCAACGAGCGGTCGAAGACCCACTGCGGCCGTGGAGAGAACGAGAAGGTGCGGAACCACTCCAGATCCTGACCGCTATAGCGGGCGAGTCCCAGCGTCCAACCGCGGGCAGTCTGCGAGCCTATCCCCCTCGGCGGGGGACGCATCCGCACGCTGCACTCGAACGTGCCTCCGTAGCGGTTCAACCAGCGGCGTCGGATGAAGAGCGCAACCAAGACGAGAGCAGCCAGCACCGCGACCCCACCGACGATGTCGAGGACGGACTCCCACCACGGCATCGGCGCCTCCTCGTGTCACTGGGCGGTGAGCTGCTCCCCTGGTAACTGTTGTGCTTGCCGGCTTGGGGAGGGAGAAGCGCCTCCCGACACCACCTGCCGACGCCACCCGGCGACGCTGAAGGCTCAGCGGGCTCCTTCGGCGACCCTGATCCTGTCCTCGGCGAGACGGATCTCCTCCTCGGACTCGGCTGACGCCGAGCCGGCCTGCTTCGCCCGCTCGAGGTCCTGCCTGGCCTTCTCGAGATCGACCTCGTGCGACATCTCGGCGTGCTCTGCCAGGATCGACACCCGGTTGTTGGCTACGGACAAGAAGCCACCGTTGATGATGGCAGACCAGCGCTCACCTCCAACCGTCTGTACCTCGACCGCGCTTGGGACGAGCACCGAAAGCAGGGGAGCGTGGTTCTTGAGCACCCCCACCTCACCGTCGGTGGTGCGGGCGACGATCATCGTGGCCTCGCCGGACCAAACGACGCGGTCTGCGGCGACAAGCGCGACTTGGAGGTTGTCGGCCATCACAGGTCCTTCTGGATCTCAGCCCACTTGCGCTCGACGTCGTCGAGCCCACCACACATGAAGAATGCCTGTTCGGCAACGTGGTCGTAGTCGCCGTCACAGATCTTCGTGAACGCCTCGACGGTGTCGTCCAGCGGAACTGTCGAACCCTCGAGCCCCGTGAACTGTTTGGCGACGTAGGTGTTCTGGGACAGGAAGCGCTGGATACGTCGTGCCCGCGACACGACGATCTTGTCCTCTTCGGACAGCTCGTCGACTCCGAGGATCGCGATGATGTCCTGGAGCTCCTTGTTGCGCTGCAGGATCTGCTTCACCCGGACTGCGGTCTTGTAGTGGTCGTCGCCGATGTAGCGCGGGTCCAGAATCCTCGACGTCGACGTGAGCGGGTCAACCGCTGGGTAGATACCCAACGAAGCGATGTCACGTGACAGCTCCGTCGTGGCGTCGAGGTGCGCGAACGTCGTAGCCGGCGCAGGGTCCGTGTAGTCGTCTGCCGGCACATAGATCGCCTGCATGGAGGTGATCGAGTGACCGCGTGTGGAGGTGATGCGCTCCTGGAGCACGCCCATCTCATCGGCCAGGTTGGGCTGGTAGCCCACCGCCGAGGGCATCCGCCCCAGCAGGGTGGACACCTCCGACCCGGCCTGGGTGAACCGGAAGATGTTGTCGATGAACAGCAGCACGTCCTGGTTCTGCACGTCTCTGAAGTACTCCGCCATGGTCAGGGCGGACAGTGCCACCCTCAGACGCGTACCAGGCGGCTCGTCCATC
>JACCVZ010000182.1 GCA_013697905.1 Nocardioidaceae bacterium | reverse complement strand
TGGCCGCGACCACATCGCCCCACGCAGCGCCGAGTCCCCACAGGTCGGTGCCGAGGTGCCCGTCGTACGTCAGCAGGGTGGCCGCCCCGTGCTCGCGGAGCCAGAACGTCTCGACCACCTCTGGGACGGGTCCGCGAACGAGGCGGAAGTCGACCCGCTCCGGGCGGCTGAATCGAACCGTCTCGACCGTCGTGGCGCGGAGCCCGCCGCGGACGGGCGTGTAGTGAGCGGCCAGCACCATGTCAGTCCCGCGCTCGAGCACGCTGACCTTCGCCTGCATCGCCCGCGGCGCGCGGACGTCATACGGTGCGCTGATGACGTCGAAGACCGTGTCGGGTGCAGCGGCGATCTCGACGCTCAATGGACCCAGCGGCCGGGTCGACCGCCCGATGCCCAGGTTGATGGGCACCGCGCCTGTCACCAGGCCGACGTAGACGGCGGCGCCGATACCGGTCGTTGTCGCGCCGAGCGCTGCGGCCATCGCCTTCGATCGGTGCACGCAGGTCATCTTGGCATGAGGGGCGGTTTGCCGCCCGTGTGCCGGAAGGCGTACGCCGGCGACGCGTCCGGCTCGCCATCCCCCCTGTCAGGAAACCGGTTGGGCACTGTCGGACCCGCTGACTAGTGTCGGGTGGTGTGACTGCCGACCACCCTGGGGCTCCTGTCGACACTGCTCTCGGCAGGACTGCCGTGCCTGACGACAGCGCTCAACCGATGGTGGTCGCGCGGGGGCTGCGCAAGTCCTACGGCTCTGCGTCAGAGGGCGTAGTCGAAGCGGTCAAGGGCATCGATGTCGAGGTCCGCAAGGGCGAGGCGTTCGGGTTCCTCGGCCCCAACGGTGCCGGCAAGTCCTCGGCTATGCGGATGATCGCCGCCGTCTCGCCGGTGGGCGAGGGCACGCTGGAGGTCCTGGGCATGGACCCTGCGACACACGGCTCCGAGATCCGGGCGCGCCTCGGCGTCTGCCCGCAGGAAGACAGTCTCGACAACGAGCTGGGCGTTGCCGAGAACCTCATCGTCTACGGCCGCTACTTCGGTCTGAGCCGTGCCGAGGCCACCGCGCGCACTCAGGAGCTGCTCACGTTCGTCCAGCTCAGCGAACGAGCGAAGGCGAAGGTCGAGGACCTCTCGGGTGGCATGAAGCGTCGACTCAGCGTCGCGCGGTCGTTGATCAACACTCCCGACCTGTTGCTGCTCGACGAGCCCACCACCGGCCTCGACCCGCAAGCCCGCCACCAGTTGTGGGACCGATTGTTCCGGCTCAAACAGCAAGGCGTCACGCTCGTGCTGACCACGCACTACATGGACGAGGCCGAGCAGCTCTGCGACCGGCTGGTGGTGATGGACAAGGGCGTCATCGTCGCCGAAGGATCTCCCTCGGAGCTGATCGTCGAGCACTCCACTCGCGAGGTCACCGAGCTGCGGTTCGGGGTGGGTGAGCACGAGGCGATGGCCGACAGGGTGGCCGACCTCGCCGACCGCATCGAGGTGCTGCCCGACCGGTTGTTGCTCTACACCAACGACGGCGAGGAGGCGTCGCAGGCGGTACACGACCGAGGCCTGCGCCCGCTGTCGTCGCTGATACGCCGGGCCACGCTCGAGGACGTCTTCCTCCGGCTCACCGGCCGAACGCTGGTGGACTGAGGTGGGACGCTGATGGCCAGCCAACTGGGAGTGGGCCGTACGCCGCGGCGCAAGCGGCTGCCGGCGTGCCGCCCGGGGCTGTCCGAGCTGACGCCGCGGCTGTTGCCCCGTCTGGGCGACTACTGGGTGACTGTCTACCGCCGCACCTGGCGGGGTTCGGTGGTCACGAGCTTCCTGATGCCGTTCCTCTACCTCACCGCGATGGGCATCGGCCTTGGCAGCTTCGTCGACGACAACGCCGGTCCGAGAGCGCTCGGCGGCATCAGCTACCTGGCCTTCATCGCGCCTGGACTGCTCGCCACCAGCGCGATGCAGACGGCGATCGGAGAGATGACCTACCCGGTGATGGGGGCGTTCAAGTGGCACCGCGTCTACTTCTCGATGGCCGCCACTCCGCTGCGAGTCGCCGATGTCGTAGGAGGACAGCTGGCGTTCGCCGTGTTCCGCATCTTCTTGACGTGTGCGGTGTTCCTGGGGGTGCTCGCGGGTTTCGGCGCGCTCGACAATCCGGCCGGCGGAGTTGCGGCGCTGCTCGTGGTCGTGCTGCTCGGTGCCGCCCACGCCACCCCGGTGATGGCGCTCACCGCGCGGATGAAGAGCGAGAGCGGCTTCGCGCTGGTGTACCGACTCGGGCTGATGCCGATGTTCTTGTTCAGCGGAGCGTTCTTCCCGATCTCCCAGCTGCCCGGCGCGATCGGCTGGTTGGCACGGGTCACCCCGATCTGGCACGGCGTCGAGCTGACCCGGATGCTGACGCTCGGCGACGTCCACGCGTGGGCCGCGGTCGGTCACCTCTGCTACCTCGTCGTACTGCTGCTCGCCGGGTGGTATCTCTCGGTCACCGGCTTCGCGAAAAGGCTGGCGCAATGAGGCTAGGCGCGCTCAGGCCGGGCGCAGCGAGGTGACCTCGTGACCGCGAACGGGCCCGCCGCCGTGGCCGACCGGAGACGCACACTCGGGTTTCGGGTGCTGCCGCAGTTCGGCGCCCACCACTGGCGGGTTGTCGAGCGCAACTTCGGTGTCTACCGGCACGGCTGGAAGGTGTTCCTCACCGGGATGCTCGAGCCGGTCCTCTACTTGCTGTCGATCGGTATCGGTGTCGGCGGGCTCGTCGGCGACTTCACCCTGGCCGATGGTAGCCGGGTCGGCTACGTCGAGTTCGTGGCGCCCGCGATGCTGGCTGCTTCGGCCATGAACGGGGCGCTGTTCGACTCGACGTACAACGTCTTCTTCCGGATGAAGTACGCCAAGCTCTACGACGCGATGCTCGCGACACCGCTGCGGCCAGTCGACGTGGCCCGCGGCGAGATCACCTGGGCGCTGTTGCGCGGGGCCTGCTACTCGGCGGTCTTCATCGTCGTGATGGTGTCGATGGGACTCGTGCGGTCGTGGTGGATGGCGCTGGCGCTGCCCGCGACGCTGGTGATCGGGTTCGGCTTCGCCGGCGCCGGGATGGCGCTGACCACCTGGATGCG
>JACCVZ010000260.1 GCA_013697905.1 Nocardioidaceae bacterium | reverse complement strand
TCCGTCGTGCCGTCGATCTCGACGACTCGCGGCTCATGGGCCGAGGTGACCGTGGCAGCGAAGATCAGATGAACCGAGTGGAAGTCCTCGAGCACGCCGTGCGGTGACAGCCCGGTGAAGCGACGGGAGAAGACGCCGATCACGCGGCCGAGGTCGACGTTTAGACCGGTCTCCTCCAGCACTTCACGACGCAGCGAGTCCTCGGGATGCTCCCCGTGTTCAACACCACCTCCGGGTAATGTCCACGTGCCCGCGGTGCCGTACCCCGTCCCGGCGATACGGGCCAGCAAGATCTCGTCGCCTCGCCGCAGCAACGCCCGGGCCGCGAGGCGCTGGGTCGGTACCGGCGCGGCGTTGTCGGCGTCAGCCATCCACGTCAACCCTTCAGGTGGAGGCCCAGCGGCCCTTTGCTGAGCTCCAGCCGCCGGCGCTGGAACGGCCCCGTCCCCTGGTCGGGCCGCTGCTGAACGGTTGTAGGCGTTTGCCCGTATGACGGATGGGAGCCCTGCGGACCCACCGGGTACGCCGGTCCGGAGCCGCCGCGTGACGAGCGTCCGACCTGTGCTCCGAGACTGCCTACTGCCACCAGCGTGCCCACGACCGCAAAGCCGATCGCCCAGCGCATCGGGTGGTCGATCGCGGTGAAGCCCACACCAGATGCCACGACGGCGGTCACGCCGATCAGGGACAGGACGAGGAGCCCGCGGTAGGAGGTGTAGACGAAAGCTGCGACGAGACCGAGGCCGACGACGACACCCAGGAACATCGCGATCCGGATATCGGTGCGGATGTCGTCAGGGCTCAACTGTGGTCCGGAGTTGGCCGGATCAAGGCTCACGTCCGTCGAGATCCGGGTGAAGATGCCGACGAATCCGAGGGTGAGGATCGTGAACCACATGGCGGCCAGGGCGATGCCGCCGCCCAGCATGGTGGTCAGAGTGCGGCAGGGGAAAGCCCAGCCAGCCGCGACAACGACGAGTCCATAGGCCAGCACGAGCATGCCGACCGTCATGACCGTGCCAGTGCCGAGCTCGTCGCCATCGAGGAGATCGGACAGCAGCTGCCCCACCAACAACAGACCGCCGAGAACAGCGACGGGCACGAAGGCCAGACCGTTGAGATACCAGAAGCCGGCGATGCCAGCGGCGAGCAGCACGACGGCGCTGAGGTAGACCAGCGCGCTCTGGTCCCAGGTCGAGGTGAGCGTAGACGCCAGGCTCAGCAGCGCGAGTGCCGCCAACGCTGACGTGACAAGTCCTGCGTACGGCCGCCGTGCCAACAGCAGGTGATTCGCGGCCGCGGCCGCTGCCAGCACCACGGTGATCGCGACCATGATTGTGAACGCCTTGCCGTTGAAGCCCGACGAGCCGGCATCCCCGTTGAGCGTCTGTCGTAGCGGTTCACGGGCGTGCGTGGATGCCACGGCGAGGGCGGCCACCAGCAAGACGGCTCCGAAGACGACCAAGCCTGCCCACCCGCGGGACCGCTCCCAGCCCGGTGCCTCAGCCGGCTCAGTCCGCGCACCAACACTGGACTCGGCGCTCACGGCACGGAAGACCTCGTCTGCCTGCCGCGGACTCAGCACCTGACGCTGAACGAGCGGGTTGAGCGAGTCGAAGAGGCGGTTACCTGGCATGGGCTCATGGGTCATGCGTTTCTCCTATGTCAAGCCGCGGCCGGGAGGCACGTCGCGGTCGCGCTCGATGGGCTGGTTTGCTGGTCGGTCTTGAGGGTGTTGAACACGACGCGGGAGAGGCGTCGATTCAAGCAGCGCAGGGCCTCGGTCTCACACCCCATCCTCCCCGACGGGTGGCTTGTCCTGCCAGACAGGGATCGACCTCAGCCACGCCGGGACAGGCGAAAAGGCGGCCACCTTGGTAGGTGACCGCCCCTCGGATGCTGTGCTGCCTCGAGTCAGTTCTGGTAGGAACCGAACCCGAAGTCGTCCAGCGCGACCGCCTGACCCGTCGACTGCCCGAAGTCGTAGTCGTAGGTGTCGTAGTCGATCGAGTACGCCTGTGCCCGCGCTTCCTCGGTGGGCTCGACGCGGATGTTGCGGTAGCGCTCCAGCCCGGTACCTGCCGGGATGAGCTTGCCCAAAATAACGTTCTCCTTGAGCCCGAGCAGCGAGTCGGACTTGCCGTGGATCGCTGCGTCGGTGAGGACGCGGGTGGTCTCCTGGAAGGACGCTGCCGACAGCCAGGACTCGGTGGCCAGCGACGCCTTCGTGATGCCCATGAGGACCGGACGACCAGAGGCAGGCGTGCCGCCCTCGGCCACCACACGGCGGTTCTCCGTCTCGAACCGGATGCGTTCGACGAGCTCGCCGGGCAGCAGGTTCGAGTCGCCGCTCTCGATCACTGTGACCCGGCGAAGCATCTGCCGGATGATGATCTCGATGTGCTTGTCGTGGATGGCCACTGCCTGACGACGGTAGACCTCTTGGACCTGGTCGACGAGGTGCTCCTGCGTCTTGCGAGGACCGAGCACGCGAAGGACATCTGCGGGGTCGGCCTTGCCGATGGTCATCTGCTGGCCGACCTCGACGTGCGAGCCTTCCTCGACCAGCAGGCGGGTGCGCTTGCTGACGGGGAACTCGACCTCCTCGGAGCCGTCATCGGGCACCACGACGATCTTGCGCGTCTTGTCGGTGTCCTCGATGCGCACCCGACCGGCCGACTCCGAGATCGGAGCCTTGCCCTTGGGTTGACGCGCCTCGAACAGCTCCACCACACGAGGCAGACCTTCAGTGATGTCGTCAGCCGACGCCACACCGCCGGTGTGGAACGTGCGCATCGTCAGCTGCGTGCCGGGCTCGCCGATCGACTGCGCAGCAATGATCCCGACTGCCTCACCGATGTCGACGAGCTTGCCGGTCGCCAGCGAACGGCCGTAGCACTTCGCGCAGGTCCCGGTCTTGGCGTCGCAGGTAAGCACCGAGCGAACCTTGACCTCGTGGATCCCGGCCTCGACGAGCCTGCTGATGAGCACGTCGCCGATGTCGTCGCCACCTTTGGCGAGCACGTCGCCCGACTCCGGGTGCTCGACGTCGACCGCCAGGTTGCGGGCGTACGCCGACGTCTCGACGTATTCGTCCTTGGTCACGACGCCGCTGTCGAGCTTGACGCCGATGATCTTGGTCAGCCCGCGCTCGGTGCCGCAGTCGTCCTCACGGATGATGACGTCCTGCGACACGTCGACGAGACGACGCGTGAGGTAGCCCGAGTCCGCCGTCCGCAGCGCGGTGTCGGCCAGGCCCTTGCGGGCGCCGTGCGTCGAGATGAAGTACTCGAGCACGGACAGACCCTCGCGAAAGTTCGCCTTGATCGGCCGCGGAATGATCTCACCCTTCGGGTTGGCGACCAGACCACGCATACCGGCGATCTGGCGCACCTGGGTCATGTTTCCGCGGGCGCCCGAGTTGACGATCATGTAGATCGGGTTGGTCTTCTCGAACGTCGCTTCCATCGACTTGGCGACGTCGATCGTGGCGGTGTTCCAGATCTCGAGGAGCTCCTGCCGGCGCTCCTCGTCGGTGATCAGACCACGCTCATACTGCTGCTGGACCTTGGCCGCCATCAGCTCGAACTTGGCCATGATCTCCGGCTTGTCGGCCGGCGTCACGACGTCCTCGATGGAGATGGTCACCCCCGAGCGGGTGGCCCAGTAGAAGCCGGTGTCCTTCAGAGCGTCAAGAGCCGTGGCCACCTCGACCTTGGTGTAGCGCTCAGCGAGGTCGTTGACGATGATGCCGAGCTGCTTCTTCCCGACTTCACCGTTGACGTAGGCGTAGTTGAAGGGCAACGCCTCGTTGAAGATCGCGCGTCCCAGCGTGGTGTCGATCGTCAGCGCCTGGCCAGGCTCCCAGCCCTCGGGGGTCTGGTATCCAAGCTCGGGCTCGATGTCTGCGAACCTGAGCTTGATCTTGCTCTGAAG
>JACCVZ010000250.1 GCA_013697905.1 Nocardioidaceae bacterium | reverse complement strand
GAGCAGGGCCGTGTCATCGAGCTCGGCAGCCACCAGGAGCTGATGTCCGCCGGCGGTCGCTACCGGACGATGTTCGACCTCCAGGCCAGCCGCTTCGAAGCCAGCGCGGACGAGGAGGGCATCGACTATGACGTCCTCGCGTGACGACGGCCCACCGGCACTCGCGTCGATGTGGCGGCTGTGCAAACTGGGGTATTCGCACGAGCCCGGCCTGCTCAGCTTCGCGTTCGTGATGTCCCTGCTGGCCGCGGTGCCCGACGCGATGCTGGCCCTGCTGCTCAAGTTCCTGGCAGATGGTGTCGTGGCTGGCGACCGGCAGCTCATCCTGCTTGCCGTGCTCGGGATGGCGGTCGCCGTCACCTTGACCTGGCTGATGCGGGTCGCGACCGCCCGGGTGACCCGGAGCTTCCGCGACAAGGTGACGATCGCGTTGGAGACCCATGTCGCCGGGCTACAAGCGTCGGTGTCGACGATCGAGCACCAGGAGCGGCGCGACTTCCTCGACCGGCTGGCAATTCTGCGCAACCACGTGTTCGTGCTCGACCACATGTACATGTCACTGTTCTCGACGGCCGGCTGGATCGTGCGGCTGGGGCTCACCGTGGCGCTGCTGATGTCGATCCATCCCGTGCTCGCCCTGCTGCTGCTGTTCGCGGTCCCGACGGTCGTCAGCTCGTCGTGGCGGCCAGCGGTCGAGCGCGAGACCGAAGAGGCCAACGCCATACATCAGCGGCTGGCCGTGCACCTCTTCACGATCGCGACGACCGCGGCACCCGGCAAAGAGGTGCGGGTCACCGGCATCGGCCCCGAACTCGTCCGCAGGCGACGCCACGAGTGGAACCGCTGGTACGGCCCGACCTCCGCGGTGCGGTGGTCCAGCGCAGCATGGCACTCGCTTGCATGGGCGATCTTCGGCTCGGCATACGTTGGCGCCATCGTCTTCGTCGCGTCCGGGCTCCAGGCATCACCCGGCAACGTGCTGCTCGTCCTCGCTGCCGGTGGTCGGTTGTCGGCTTACGTCGCCGCCAGCATGCGCGAGATCGGATTCATCCGCGGCGTGTGGCTGGACGGGGCGCGACGCCTCGCCTGGTTGGAGGACTACGCGGCGGCAATGCAGGTCGACGCCGACCAGCCCGCCCCCGACTCGCTCAGCGACGGCATCCGGCTGGACAAGGTGTCGTTCGCCTACCCCGGCACCGACACGCTCGTGCTCGACGACGTCTCGCTGCACCTGCCCGCTGGCCGGGTCGTGGCGGTTGTCGGCGAGAACGGTGCTGGCAAGTCGACGCTGGTCAAGCTGCTGTGCAAGATGTACGAACCCACCAGCGGGGAGATCCTCGTCGACACGCTGCCGCTGCACCGCATGTCGGGTGCTGCCTGGCGGGCCAAGGTCTCCGGCGCGTTCCAGGACTTCTTCCGGTTTGAGTTCGCGGCGCGCACGAGCGTCGGGCTCGGTCACCTTCCGGAGGTCGAGGACGACACGGCGGTCAGCGTTGCCGTCGGCAAGGCGGGTGCCGACGAGGTCGTGGCCCGGCTGGAGTCGGGGCTCGACACCCAGCTCGGACCGACGTGGCCCGACGGCGTTGACGTCAGCTTCGGCCAGTGGCAGAAGCTCGCCTTAGCCCGCGGTTTCATGCGCGACGAGCCGTTGCTGCTGGTGCTGGACGAGCCGACGGCCGCCCTCGACGCCGAGACCGAGCACGAGCTGTTCAGCCGGTACGCCGACGCCGCCCGGGCTGGTTCACGCGGCGGCATCACGATTTTGGTGTCGCACCGCTTCAGCACCGTGCGGATGGCTGACCTGATCGTCGTGCTGCAAGGGTCGCAGGTCTCCCAGGTCGGAAGTCACGAGGTGCTGATGCGCCAAGGCGGCCCGTACGCAGAGCTGTACTCCATCCAGGCCCAGGCCTATCACTGAGCCAGTCTCGCCTCTGCTGTTCGTCAGTGCTAGCGGGCCAGCGACAGTTTGACGACGTCGGCGAGACGCTGCGCGACGGACTCGGCCTGGTGTGATGACTCGGCCTCGACCATCACCCGCACAAGCGGCTCGGTGCCGGAGGGGCGCAGCAACACTCGCCCGCTGTCGCCGAGCTCGGCCTCCGCCTCCGCGACGGCAAGGGCGAGCGCATGGTCACTGTGCGCGCGCGACTTGTCGACGTCGCGGACGTTGATGAGCGTCTGCGGCAGCCGGCGCATCACCGCGGCCAGCTCGGCGAGCGACCGCCCGGTCTCGGCCGTCCGGGCGGTGACGTGGAGCGCAGCGAGCACCCCGTCGCCGGTGGTGGCGTGCGCGGCCATGATCAGGTGCCCGGACTGCTCCCCGCCAAGGGTAAAGCCCCCGGCGCTCATCGCCTCGAGCACATACCGGTCGCCCACCTTCGTTTGTACGACGGTGAGGCCGGCCTGGCGCAGGGCCAACACGAAGCCGAGGTTGCTCATCACTGTTGCCACGACCGTGTCGTGCTTCAGCGCACCGGCGTCGCGCATGCGGAGAGCCAGGACAGCGAGCAGCTGGTCGCCGTCGACGACCTCACCGCCTGCGTCGACGGCCAGGCAGCGGTCGGCGTCACCGTCGAAGGCGAAGCCGACGTCCGCACCATGGTCGACGACCGCCTGCTGGAGCGAGGCGAGATGAGTGGAACCGCAGTCGGAGTTGATGTTGAGTCCGTCGGGCTGGTCGTGAATCGCCACCACGTCGGCGCCCGTGGCAGCGAACGCGGCGGGAGCGGTCCGGTACGCCGCGCCATCGGCGCAGTCGAGCACCACCTTGAGCCCGGTCAGCGGGGTTGAGATCGTGGCGGCCATGTGCTCGACGTACCTCGACACGGCGTCGGGGTCGTCGACCACCCGACCGACGTCGGCGCCCGTCGGACGAGACCTGTCGTTGCCCATCGCGGCCTCGATCGCGTCCTCGGCCCCGTCAGCGAGCTTGAAGCCACCGCGGGCGAAGAACTTGATGCCGTTGTCGGGCATCGGGTTATGCGAGGCGGAGAGCATCACACCGAAGTCGGCGTCAGTTGCGGCGGTCACGTAGGCGACACCGGGAGTCGGCATGACGCCGAGACGGCGTACGTCGACGCCTGCCGAGGCGAGCGCACCGACCACCACTGCCTCGAGGAACTCACCGCTGGCTCGTGGGTCGCGGCCGACGACGGCGATTGGTCGCGGCCTGCCCACGCCATCGTGGTCGGCGGTGGCTGCCGAGCCGAGCACGTGCGCGGCCGCGACGGCGAGGTCGAGCGCCAGCTGTGCTGTGAGGTCCTGGTTCGCGACCCCTCGAACGCCGTCCGTGCCGAACAGGCGGGACACTGAACCAGACTCCTGAGTCAGCGCTTGCTGTACTGAGGCGCCTTACGGGCCTTCTTCAGACCAGCCTTCTTGCGCTCCTTGATCCGCGCGTCGCGGGTGAGCATGCCGGCCTTTTTGAGCGACGGGCGGTTGGCCTCGAGGTCGGTCGCGTTGAGCGCGCGGGAGACGCCGAGGCGCAACGCGCCCGCCTGGCCACTGGTGCCGCCGCCGTGGATGCGCGCGATGACGTCGTACTGGCCGACGAGGTGGGTGAGCACGAATGGCTCGTTGACCAGCTGCTGGTGCAGCTTGTTCGGGAAGTACTCGTCGAGAGCGCGACCGTTGACGATCCAGCTGCCGGTGCCAGGCACGATCCGGACGCGTGCAATCGCCTCCTTGCGACGGCCGGTGGCGCCGGCGGGCGCGATGTTGACAGCGCGTGCCGTCTCCTCGGAGGACGGCGCGCTCTCGGTGGTGTACTCACTCGGCGCGTCGAGCGCCTCGTCGACGGTGGTGTCGGCGGTCTCAGCCACGGGTGTTCCTCACTTCAAGCCTGCTGGGCGGATGCCGGCGACTACCGGCGGGAGTCATCGAGCGCGGTCTCATTGAGAGATCTGGGTGATCTGGAACTGCTGCGGCTGCTGCGCCTGGTGCGGGTGGTTGGGTCCGGCGTACACCTTCAGCTTCGTGAGGAGCTGACGGCTGAGACGGTTCTTGGGCAGCATGCCCCAGACGGCCTTCTCGATCGCCCGGCGGGGGTCCTTCTCCAACAGCTCGCCGTATGCCGTTGACCTCAGACCGCCCGGGTAGCCCGAGTGACGGTAGGCCAGCTTGTTTTCACGCTTGCTGCCGGACAGCGACACCTTGGCGGCGTTGATGACGATGACAAAGTCTCCGCCGTCGACGTGCGGGGCGAACGTCGGCTTGTGCTTGCCGCGCAGCAGCGTCGCGGACTCCACGGCGAGGCGTCCAAGGACGACATCGGTGGCGTCGATGACATGCCATTCACGCGTGATATCGCCTGGCTTCGGGCTGTACGTGCGCACGTCGTTGACCTTCGTCTCGTTCGGTGATCTGGTCCGGGTCGGCCAAAGAGGCACAACCGACCGCTCAGAATACCTGCGCGCCTCGCCTGCGGTCAAAACGGCGGACTCTCCGCAGGCTGTGAACCGACTTCTCACCGAGGGCCGCGCGTAGCCCTGATCGCCCGGCCGGCGATCCCAGACTTTGCCGCGGCGAGGTCGGGGCTTAGGTTGGGTAGCGGTCACCGTCGAGGGGCCCCGACCTGAAGGAGACCGTCGTGTCCACTGACACTGCCTCCACTGGTGCAGCGTCCACAAAGGACGGCGCCGATCCCTCTCTCACCGTACGCGACAATCGTACGGGCACCGAGTACGACGTCCCCGTCACCGACGGCACGGTCCGCGCGTCCGATCTGGCCAAGATCCGGATCGACGACGAGCCCGGCATCGCCGTCTACGACCCCGGCTTCGTCAACACCGCTTCGTGTCGGTCCGCGATCACCTACATCGACGGCGACAAGGGCATTCTCGAGTACCGCGGCTACCCGATCGAACAGCTGGCCGAGAAGTCCAACTATCTCGAGGTCGCCTACCTGCTCGTGCACGGCGAGCTCCCGACGCATCAGCAGTACGACACGTGGGAGCACCAGGTCACGTTCCACACGTTCGTCCATGAGAACGTCAAGAGCTTCATGGAAGGCTTCCGCTACGACGCCCACCCCATGGGCATGCTGCTCGCCTCTGTCGGTGCGCTGTCGACGTTCTACCCGGAGTCGCGCAACATCAGCGACGCCAACATCCGGCAGATGCAGATCGTCCGGCTTATCGCCAAGATGCCGACCCTCGGCGCCTGGGCGTTCCGGCATGCGCAGGGCAAGCCCTACGTCTACCCCGACAACGACCTCGGGTACGCCGCCAACTTCCTCTCGATGCTGTTCAAGATGAGCGAGCAGAGGTTCGAGGCCGACGAACGGCTGATCAAGGCCCTCGAGGTGCTCTTCATCCTGCATGCCGACCACGAGCAGAACTGCTCGACCAACGCGGTCCGCTCGGTCGGCTCGTCGCAGGTCGACCCGTACTCCGCCACCTCTGCTGGCATCGCCGCCCTGTTCGGGCCGCTGCACGGTGGCGCCAACGAGGCGGTGCTGAAGATGCTTCGCAGGATCGGCAGCCTCGACAAGGTGCCGGAGTTCATTGACGGCGTCAAGAACGGCAATGAGCGACTGATGGGCTTCGGGCACCGGGTCTACAAGAACTTCGACCCACGCGCCACCATCATCAAGAAGGCCTGCGACGACGTGTTCGAGGTCACGGGCGTCAACCCGCTGCTGAAGATCGCCGTCGAGCTGGAGAAGGTGGCCCTCGAGGACGAATACTTCGTCACGCGCAAGCTCTATCCCAACGTCGACTTCTACTCGGGCCTGATCTACGAGGCGCTGCGCTTCCCGCCCGAGATGTTCACGGTCCTCTTCGCCATCCCGCGTACGTCGGGTTGGCTCGCGCAGTGGTTGGAACTGACCGAAGACTCCGAGCAGAAGATCGCCCGGCCGAAGCAGATCTACACCGGCAAACGCGATCTCGACTACGTGCCGTTCGCGGACCGGGGCTGAGCCCACCACCACCGCTGCGGGATCCGGCCTGCTCGGGCAGGCAAAGCTCAGCGCGTGGCCACCGCCTCGGCCATCCGCTGCACGGCTTGGCGAAGGATCTGTGGCGGCGTCGCAAGGTTGAGCCGCACATAGCCCTCGCCGCCGGTGCCGAACGCCGCGCCTGCCATCACCGCAACCCTTCCCCGCTCCAAGAAGATGCTGGCAGCGTCGCCGTCGAGGTCGAGGGACCGGCAGTCCAGCCACGCCAGGAACGTCCCCTGCGGTGGCCGATACCGCACCCCAGGAAGCATGTCGGCCAGCAGCTCACCGAGCAGGTGACGGTTGCTGTCCAGGCCGGCGAGCAGCTCATCAAGCCACCCGACACCGTGCCGAAGCCCCGCCGCGTGGGCGATGATGCCTAGGTGGCTGGCGCCGTGGCTGACCTCCTCGGGCATGCGTGCCAGGTCGGCAGCCGCAACTTCACCCGCAACCGCGACGGCCGCCTTCACCCCGGCCAGGTTCCACGCCTTCGAGGCCGACAGCACCGCAAACGCCGACTCGGTTCCGGGGAGAGCCAGGTAGGGGGTGTGGGTGGCGTCGGCGTACACCAGCGGCGAGTGGATCTCGTCGACCACGACCCGGACCCCGTGACGGGCCGCCAACCCGGCGACGGCGAGCAGCTCCGCACGCGTATGCACGGTTCCCGTCGGATTGTGCGGGCTGCACAGCAGGTACGCCGCCGAACGCCCCCCAGCGACCGCCGCCGCGAACGCAGTCTCGAGCCGCCCGAGGTCGATCCGGTACGTCGCCGACAGTGGCGCCTCGATGACGCGACGGTCCATGTGTTCGACGAACAGGTAGAACGGGGTGTAGACGGGCGAGTTCACCACCACGGCGTCTCCGGGCGACGTGACCAGCTTGAGCACCTCGACGACGCCGAGCATCACATCCGGCACGATCGCAGTGTGGGCGGTGTCGAGCTGCCAGCCCCACCGGGTCGCTGCGAACTCCGCCAGTGCCTCTGCGTACGTCACACCGGCCGGATAGCCCGTGTCCCCGATCCCGACCGCGTCGGTGATCGCCGTCGCGACCGGCTCGGCCAGCAGCACGTCCATCTCTGCCACCCACAACGGCAGCACGTCCGCGTCGTACGCGCGCCACTTGAGGCTGGTACGCCGACGCAGCTGCTCCACAGTCAATGCCTCCAACGGATTCGCCATGGCGGCACCTTAGTTGTCCCGTCAGGCGCGGACCGTGGGAGGCCGACTGTCCGAGTCATCCGCCGACAGCGTGCGTGACACAATCGCGCGATGTGCCGGGACCCTGAGTGACGAGCCGTAGCAGAGCAGTTGCGGGTCGGCTGCTGAGGCGAGCCGGGCTGCGCCGGCGGCGTACCCGTGCCACGCCCGGGGACCCACCGGCGGCGCACCTTGGCGTGCCTGGCGGGCCGCTCGCCGAGGACGTGTTCGTCAACCCGGTCGGCGAGGGCGCG
Organism: Nocardioidaceae bacterium; assembly: GCA_013697905.1. GTDB lineage: Bacteria > Actinomycetota > Actinomycetes > Propionibacteriales > Nocardioidaceae > JACDHG01. The sequence continues at coordinate 12,641 of JACCVZ010000250.1, read as the reverse complement.
GACCCACACGTCGTCCGCGACGGGGACCGCTACCTGTGGTGCCAGAGCGAAGGCAACGTGGGTGTGGCGATCTGGGTGTCCGACCGGCTCACCTCGATGGGGCGCAAGCATGTCGTCTGGTGGGCGCCGACCGCAGGCCCTTACTCGCGTGAGGTCTGGGCGCCGGAGATCCACCGGTTCGACGGGCGCTGGTACATCTACCTGGCCGCCTCCGACGGTCGCAACCGCAACCACCTGACATATGTGCTGGAAGCTGCCGGCGACGACCCGCTGGGCCCCTACGACGTCCGCGGTCCGCTCTGGACCGGCGACGGCACACCCGGTGCCGGTGAGAATCGTTGGTCGATCGACCTCACCGTGCTCGAACACGCCGACCGCAGGTACGCAGTCTGGTCCGGCTGGCCCGATGCCGACCACGACCTGCAGCACCTGTACATCGCCGAGATGACATCCCCGACAGAGCTGGTCGGGCCACGCGTGCTGCTCTGGCGGGCCGGGACACGCGTCTGGGAGCGCACGCAGGAGACACCGCAGTCGCGGGGCCTGCTGGAGGCGCCTCAGGTGCTCGCGCGGGGGCATCGCACATTCGTCGTCTACTCGTGTGCCGCTTCCTGGCTGCCGACGTACAAGCTCGGCATGATCGAGCTCACCGGTGACGACCCACTCGACCCGGGCGCCTGGACGGGCTTTGCCGAACCAGTCTTCGCCGCCAGCAAGATGACCTACGGCGTCGGCCACGGCAGCTACGTCCGGTCCCTCGACGGTGGGCAGTGGTGGCACGTCTTCCACGCGAAGCGCGACCGTGACCATGGCTGGCGGCGGGCTTTGTTCGTCCAGCCGCTCGCGTGGGACGATGACGGAGCGCCGCTGTTCGGAAGCCCTGTCGCAGCGGGGACACCGCTAGCCCTCCCGGCGCGCACTCCTCGGCATCAAGTGAGCACCCGGCGTGTCTGGGACCTGTCAGGGGACGACGCGCTTGCCCAGTTCGACTACTTCGGGCACCACCAGTTCGTGGCGGAGGCGCCCGACGGCGTCCATCTCGGCTGTGTCCCCGCGGTGCCGATCAACGACTACCGCACGGGCGAGAAGCTTGTGCTGCGCGACGGACACTACGACGACCTGACGCTGACGGCGACGTTTCGATTCGTCAACGACGCCCGGGCGGCCGGAGTGCTGTTTCGCATCACCGGCGCCTCGGTGGGTTACGACGCCCAGCGCGGGTACTTCGCGGGAATCGCCCTCGATCGGCGTGCGCTTGTGGTCGGAAAGACCGACGGTCGCGGGTGGACCCCGCTGGCCGAGACGGCGCTCGACGTCGATGTGGCCGGTTGGCAGGCTATCGACGTACGCGCCGTCGGAGACCACATCGAAGCGAGAACAGGAACGGCACGTCTCGAGGTCTACGACCAGGACTATCCCTACGGCTCGGTCGGCCTGCGAGTGGTCGACTCGCACGCGGTGTTCACATCGCTGACCGTCACGCCTGAGCATCCTTCACCGCATCATGATGCAAGCGCCTGATGTCATGATGCTGACATGCGGACGACGGTGAACATCGACGCCGACCTGCTCGCTGAGGCCAAGCAGGTGGCGGCGCGCACCCACCGCTCTCGTGGCTGCATCCTGGAAGATGCTCTGCGCCTGATGATCGCGTCCAATGAGCGTCGCATGCGCCGGACGAGCCGGTTGTCCTGCCGGTGCATGGTCGCGGGGGTCCCCGACCCGGAGTAGACCTGGCGGACCGCGCGCACGTCGCCGACCTTCTCGGAGACAACGAGCCGCCGCGTGCTTCTGCTTGACGTCAACAGCTGTCTCTACGCGATGCGATCCGACAGCGATCATCACGACGTCGTCGGGCCTGGCTCGAGGAGCGCCTGCGCGGCACCGAACCCATCGGGGTGAGCGAGCTGGCGCTGTCGGGCCTCTTGCGGATCAGCACTCACCATCGGATCTTCACCGAGCCCTCCGCCACCCAGGAGGCGCTGGCATTTTGTGAGGCCCTGCTGGCCTCGCGCGCGTCGATCCGGGTCCGTTCCGGGCCGCGACACAAGACCATCTTCAGCGAGCTCGTCGCGCGGCACCAGCCGCGAGGAAACGACGTCACCGACACGTATCTGGCGGCTCTGGCCCTGGAGAACGGCGCCACCTGGGTCAGCGCGGACCGCACATTCGCGCGGTACGAGGGACTGCACGTGCTCAACCCGCTCACCGCCGACTCAGTGGCGCTCGACTTCGCCTCAACGGGCTCGCTGGACGCGACCTTCGTCCCAGACCGGCTCCTCGGACTCGTAGACCGAACCATCGGCGCCGAACACCAGGAACCGGTCGAAGCCGCGCGTGAACCAGCGGTCGTGGGTGACCGCGACTACCGTGCCCTCGAACGCCTCAAGCCCCTCCTCCAGCGCCTCGGCAGACTCGACGTCGAGGTTGTCCGTCGGCTCGTCCAGCAGCAGCAGGGTGGCACCTGACAGCTCCAACAGCAGGATCTGCAACCGGGCCTGCTGGCCGCCGGACAGCGACTCGAACTTTTGTTCTGACGCATGCGCGAGCTCGTAGCGGTCGAGTGCTCGGGCGGCCTGCTCGCGGGGCATCCCCGCGCGGCCACGGCCATCGTGTCCGGTGTCGCCGCGGTGCAGGATCTCCAGCAGGGTGCGGCCAACCAGTTCCGGGTGCTCATGGGTCTGCAAGAACCAACCCGGGCGCACCCGGGCGCCCAGCCGCGCACGACCGGAGTGCTCGACGTGCTTGATCGGCACCTCGCTGACCGGCCGGTGCTCCACGTCCGGGTCGGAACCGCCGGCGGCCAGCAGCCGCAAGAAGTGGGACTTGCCCGAGCCATTGGACCCCAGTACGGCGACCCGCTCGCCGTACCAGACCTCGAGGTCGAACGCCTTCATCAGCCCAGTGAGCCCGAGACGCTTGCAGATGACGGCCCGCTTGCCGGTGCGGTCGCCCCTGAGTCGCATGGTGACGTGCTGCTCGCGCGGCTGGTTCTCCGGTGGCCCGGCGTCCTCGAACCGACGTAGCCGCGTCACGGCCGCCTGGTAGCGCGAGGCCATGTCGGAGTTGTATGCGGCCTTCTGCTTGTACATGAGCATCAGGGCGCGCAGCTTCGCGTGCTGCTCATCCCAGCGTTTGCGGAGCTCCTCCAGCCGGGCGAAACGATCGCGTCGCGCTTGGTGGTAGGTGGCGAAGCCGCCAGGGTGCACCCAGACGGTGTTGCCGGCGGCGCCGAGCTCGACCGTGACGACCCGGGTGGCGGTGTTGTTCATCAGCTCGCGGTCGTGGCTGACGAAGAGCACGGTCTTCGGCGACTCCAGCAGGCGCTCCTCGAGCCAGAGCTTGGCGGGCACATCGAGGAAGTTGTCGGGCTCGTCGAGCAGCAGCACCTCGTCGGGGCCGCGCAGCAGCGCCTCCAGCACGAGCCGCTTCTGCTCACCGCCGCTGAGCGTACGCAGGTCGCGGTACTTCGCCTTGTCGTAGGGCACGCCGAGGCCGGCAACCGTGCAGACGTCCCAGAGGACCTCGATGTCGTATCCGCCGGCGTCAGACCACTCCGACAGCGCCTCGGCGTACCTCATCTGCGTCAGTTCGACGTCGGCCTCCATCATCGCCACCTCGGCCTCCTCGACGCGCGCCGCCGCCGCTCGCACTCGGGGTGGAGCGACGGACAGCAGCAGGTCGTGGACGGTCAGGCCGTCGTTGCCCTGGGTCAGCATCTGGCGCATCACACCGAGTCCACCGGAGCGGGCGATGCCGCCGGCGTGCGGCTGCAGGTCGCCGGTGACCAGGCGCAGCAACGTCGTCTTCCCGGCGCCGTTGGCGCCGACGAGCGCAACTTTGGCACCCTCGCTGACCCGGAACGAGACGTCGTCGAGCAGCACTCGCCCGTCGGGCAGCTCGAACCGGACCCCGGAGACGTCGACATGACCCACGCCGCCATGATCCGCTACGGCGAGCCTGCCGCGCACCTCCATTTGTGCGGTGGGGCGCGGCGGTCAGTCGTCCGCGGCGAGCGCCTTGAGCGCCTCCTCGATCGCGCGGTGGAACGTCGGGTACGCGTAGATCATCGACAGCAGCCGTGAGGTCGGCACCTCGGCGTGCACCGCGACGGCCAGCGCCGACAACACCTCGCCGCCGGAGGGACCAGCGACGCAGGCACCGACCAGGACACCTCGGTCGGCATCCTCGATCACCTTGATGAACCCCTCGTTGCCCTCGGCATGGATCCAACCGCGCGCCGATGCCGACAGGTCGGTGATGCCGACTCGAACGTTGAGCCGGGCCTCGCGCGCCTGCTTCTCCGACATGCCGACAGAGCCCACCTCGGGGTCGGTGAACGTGATCCGGGGCACGGCGCGGTAGTCCGCCGCCGGCCCGTCCTGGCCGAGGATGTCGCGGACCACGATCGCGGCCTGGTACATCGACATGTGCGTGTAGGCGCCCTTGCCGGTGATGTCGCCGACGGCCCACAGACCGTCACCCGCCCGGAGGTGGTCGTCGGTCTCGACGGACCGCGCGCTCGGGTCGAGCCCGACGGTGTCGAGCCCGAGGTCGGGCAGGTTGGGTTTGCGACCGGCGGCGACGAGCAGCTTGTCGGCGGTCAACGTCTGGTCCCCGAGCGCCACCGAGAAGTGTCCGTCGGCGTACGAGATCTCGCTGATCGTCACGCCGGTCAGCACCTGGATGCCCTCACGTGCGAAGACCTCACCGAGGAGCTTCGCGGCCTCCGGCTCCTCGGGACCGAGGATGCGCGGCGCCACCTCGATCACGGTGACAGCGACGCCGAAGCGTGAGAACGCCTGAGCCATCTCCGCGCCGATCGGGCCACCGCCGATGACGATCAGCGAGCCGGGCAGATCCGTCAGCTGCACCGCGTCACGGTTGGTCCAGTACGGCGTGTCGGCGAGCCCGTCAATGGGCGGCACTCCCGGCTCGGTGCCGGTGTTGAGCACGACACCCTTGCGGGCGGTGAACGTCTCATCGCCTACCACCACGGTGCGTGCTCCGTCCAGACGCCCCGCGCCGCGCACGAAACGCACTCCAGCCCCCTCGAGCCGATCGACGGCGACCTGATCGTTCCAGTGGTCGGTTGCTTCCTCGGCGATCCGCTTGCTCACCGGCGTCCAGTCGGCCGTGACCGCACTGGTCCCGGCCAGCGCAGGGATGCGGCGCCCCTCGGCGAGCACGTCGGCGGCGCGGACCATCATCTTGCTGGGGATGCACCCGTAGTACGGGCACTCTCCACCTACGAGGTGCTTGTCGACCCCGACGACCTCCAGCCCGGCCTCGACGAGCTGAGTCGCCAAGGACTCACCACCCGGGCCAAGTCCTATCACGACGACATCGACTTCGGTGCTCATGGGCAGACCTCTCCTCCGGGGGTGGTGACACCTCAGTCTTACCCTCAGAGCAACAGACTCCGCGCCCGACCTCTTACGAAGAAGCGACATGCATGGCCAACCCTGCGGTTGCATGCGAGATCATCTCCGTGTGACCGCGCGTCCGGCTGCACCCGTTGCGCTGTTGCTGGCCTGCCACCCGGTGCCCACGATCGCGGTGACCGCGATGGCAACGGCGCTGGCTGCGTCCGCCGACAACGATGCGACCACGGTCGTGGCCGCCGCAGTGGCGGTGCTCACCGGCCAGCTGTCGATCGGTTGGTCCAACGACCTCATCGACGTACGCCGGGACCGGGCCGCCGGCCGCACGGACAAGCCGCTGGCCGCCGGCACGGTAGCTCCGCGCCACGTCATAGTGGCGACCGTAATGGCCCTGGTGGCGACGGTGGTGGCATCTTTGGCGCTCGGCTGGCGGGCCGGCCTGGCGCAGGTGGTGGTCGTCGGGTGCGGCTGGGCCTACAACGCGGGCTTGAAGTCGACCCGGGTTTCGCCGGTGCCGTTCTTCGTCGCCTTCGGCGCACTCCCTGCGGTGGCGACCCTGGCCCGACCCGACCACGCCTGGCCGCCGTGGTGGGCGTTGTTGGCGGGAGGTCTCGTCGGAGTGGCCGCGCATTTCGGCAATGTGCTTCCCGACCTCGCCGATGATGCCGCCACTGGAGTCAGGGGCTTGCCACACCGGGTAGGGCGCTTCCCCTCGGCGGCGACCGCGTCAACGTGTGCGGTGGCCGCGGCCGGTGTCGCGGTGTGGGGCGCCAGCCCGCCCTGGGCTTGGGGCATGATCGCCCTCGTCGTGGCGGTGAGCCTCGCGGGCACCGGTCTTGTGGTTGCCCGCCGGCGGCCCGGTTCCGAGGCCGCCTTCTACACGACGATGGCCGTGGCAGCCCTCGGCGTCACCTTGATCGCCGCGACGAGCGCACTGGCCTGACGCCAGCCCCGGTGACCGACCCTCAACAACTGCCTGCCGTGTAAGTCTTACGACACATGGCGGCAAACGACAGGCCGACCCGAAACCGGCCGCCGCGGGGCTCAGCCGGGCATAGGCCGAAAGATCCCTGACAGCGCGTTGCCGACCATGCCACCCGACACGTAGAGACCCACGGCGTCGACCACCCACGGCTCGACATTGGCGCGGGTGAAGAGGCGCGCCTCTGGTCCGGCGTAGTAGCCACCACATGTCCCAAGGTGACCACCGAGTCGGGCGAGCACATCGACGTCGCCGCCCCGGCCGCGGAAACGAAGGATGAGATCGTCGAGTGGCAGCGAGTCCTGCGGATCGCCGCAGTCAATTGCCCCGGCAGGAGTCTGCTCGATCACGTCGAAGGTGTGCTGTGCAGGCTCCCCGGCAAGGGTCGTGGAGTAGCCGAGCATGACGCTCTCATCGTCCAGGTGACGGTAGACGCACACGGAGACCGACCTGACACCGTTGATTCCGCCCAGCCCCTGCGGTGAGCCGGACAGGTCGGTCTCTACCTCGCAGCCGTTGGCGTCGACATCGACGGCTTCGAGGGAGCCCAGGATGGTGGCCATTTCTTCGGGGTCGTCGTCGCCGACGGTGACGTGGACGCCGCCGACCTCGACCGTCTGCTGCGCAAAGCCGTTCGAGAGCTCCTCGGTGCCGACGTCGATCTGTGCTCCCAGCCAGACCCACGGATGTCGAGGTGACGCAACCCAGTGACCCAAGCAGATGTCAGTCATGGAGTAGCCCGCCCGGCCGACATACGGCATGTCGACTTCTTCCTTGAAGTGTGTGACGCCGTCCTCGCCGGGGTATGCGAACGCGCCAGGACCACAAAATCCCAGCCCGTCGCTGCCGGGCAGGTGGCTGGGAGTTCCGCCCCACCCCCAGTCCGGCGGGACGCGCAGCTGGATGCCGTTGTAGGACTCGACTCGCCAGTTGGCTGGGACAGCCGGCGCTGGTCCAGCCGTCCAACCGGAGGCGTTGGGCGCTGCACCACTCGAACTCCCGTCGGTTGCCACGGTGTCTGTGCCTGCGCTCTGCTGCGCGATGACGGCGACCGGCACGATCACGGCGGCAGCGACCAGCGCCGCTCCAGCGACCTTGACACGGCCGCGGCGACGAGCCCCCCGGTGCGCCGTCTCGGCATACCCGCCGCCGACCTCAACCTCGTAAGCCTTGCGACGCAGGCCATCGCGCATCGCTCGTTCGAGCTGCTCGTCATCCATCGCTGTTCTCCTGCTTCTCGATCGTGGTCCGCAACGTGGCGAGGGCGCGGTGGATGTGGGAGCGGACCGTCGCCTCCGGACTGTCGAGGAGGACGGCGATCTCCCGATAGCTCAGGTCCTCGTAGTAGCGGAGCACGACGCTGGCGCGTTGTCTGGCCGGCAGGTCCTCGCAGAGCCGCCACACCAGGTCGCTGTCGGAGACACGACCTGCGATGTCGGCGTACTGGCCGCGACCTCGCTCCCACACCTGCTCGACGGGCGACTCCTGGCGGCGGAACTTGCGCCACCACGAGACGTGGGCGTTGACGATCATCCGTCGCACGTAGGCGTCACGGTCGTCCATCCGACGCACCCGGGCCCATTGCTCGCACGCCTTGGTGAGCGCCGTCTGCAGCGACTCCTCGGCCGCGTCCTGGCTGCCGGTCATCAGGTAGGAGAACCGCAGCAGCGAAGGCGCCCGCGCAGTGACCCACGCGTCGAAGTCGTCAGCATCACCCGTCGCTGCGGAGTCGGCAACGGCGTCGTCGTCGGTCGCCACTCCACCATCCATGCACAAACGCTGGTAGGACGGGTTCTGTTGCAGCTCAGCCCGAAGTATCTCCGCGTGCCTCGCCGGCGGGGTAGCGCGCCTGCAGCACTCGGAACCCCTTGGCAGACCCTATTCGCGAGCAGGGGAAGCCCTGCTCGGTGATCCAGCGTTGCAGCGAGTCCGCGCCGAGATTCTTGCCCACCACCAACACCGCCCGCCCGTGAGGTGCAAGTCGCGGCAGCCATCGCAGCAGCAGCTCGTGCAGCGCCGGCTTGCCGATGCGGATGGGTGGGTTGGACCAGATCTGGTCGAACGTGAGGTCATCCGGTACGTCGGAAGGCAAGGAAGCATGCAATCGGTCCGTGATGCCCAGCGCGGACGCGTTTTCAGCACACAGCCGCAGTGCGCGCTCGTTGACGTCGACGGCCCACACAGCTGCCGCCGGCTGCGCGTGCGCCAGGGCGCAGGCAATGACGCCGTAACCGCAGCCGAGGTCGAGGAAGGTGCCCGGCCCGGCCGGTGGCTCGGCCTCCCGGAACAGCACGGCGGTGCCGACGTCCAGCCGACCGCGTGCGAAGACCCCGGACGCCGAGTCAAGGGTCAGCTCTCGCCCCCAAGCCTGCACGGTGACGGGCTGCCGCTTCTCTGCGGAGCCGGGGTCGGCCGAGAAGTAGTGGTCGCTCACTCCTCCTCCTGCCCGGTGGTTGAGCCATCGTCGCCTTTGCTTGGCGCGTCCTCAGCTACTGCGAGGACACGCATGGTGCGGGACTGGCAGGCCCGCTCGGCAAGCTCGCCCTCGGGCGGGTAACCAACCTCCTCGAGAGTCAGGCCGGTCGAAGGGACGACGAGAACTCTCGGATCGCGCACCTGCGCAGCAAGCACCTGGACAGGCCAGTCAGAAGGGCGCCGCCCTTCACCGACGGCGATCAGGCACCCCACGAGGGACCGCACCATGTGGTGGCAGAACGCATCGGCGACGACTCGACAGGTGAGCCGATCGACGTCTCGCTCCCAAGCCAGTTCTCGCAGACACCGGATCGTCGTCGCACCTTCCCGTCGCCTGCAGAACGCCGCGAAGTCGTGCTCTCCCAGCAAGGGTCTCGCGGCGGCGTTCATCGCCTCATGGTCGATTCGTCGCGGCCATGCGAGCACCTGGCGCCGGCGCAGCGGGTCCGCCCCGACCGCGTCGTCGCTGACGCGGTAGGCGTAGCGCCGCCAGACGGCCGAGAAGCGGGCGTCGAAACCTGGAGGCGCCTCGGCTACCCGGCGTACACGGACATCTGGGGGCAGCAGCCGAGCGAGTCGGCGCGCGAGCCGGTCGAGATCGTCGTCGACGCCGGCCAGGGCAGCCGTGGCCAGGTCGACGTGACACACCTGCCCCCGCGCATGCACGCCGGCGTCCGTGCGCCCGGCAACGGTGAGACGCACCTCTGGCAACCGCAGCACGGTGGCGATCGCTGTCTCGACGGTGCCCTGCACGGTCCGAAGCCCAGGCTGCTCGGTCCAGCCGAAGAAGTCCGTGCCGTCGTAGGCGACGTCCAGCCGCAACCGCATGGTGTCACTGCCCTCGGCCGTCGCCCGCATGAGCGCCATTGTGTCGCGCCGCCGCCGCACCAGCACCAACCGCTGCACGGACGACGCAGGTCTGTGCAGGAGCGAGGCGGTCGGGCAGGATGATCCCAACCATGGCAGACCACACCTTCGCCCCTGATGCACGCAGCGAGCCGTACGGCGTCCTGACCTCCGGCGATGCGGTGGATCGCATCGTCCTGGAGAGTTCCACCTTGCTGGTCGAGGTGATCACCTGGGGTGCTCGCGTCACTTCGATCCGCAGCCACGACCGCGACGGGCGGCCGGGTGAGGTGGTGCTGGGACTTGGTGACCTGGCGGCGTACGAGCAGGACCGCAACTACCTCGGCGCGTGTGTCGGACGGTTCGCGAACCGGATTGCGGCCGGCTCCTTCACGCTGGACGGGACCCGCCACGAGCTGCCCACCAACGAGGGCCCGACCACGCTGCACGGCGGCCCCGAGGGTTTCGACCGCAGACTCTGGCGGGCAGAGCTCAACCCGACAGCGAGCTCCGTCCGTCTCCACCGCGTGAGTGAGGACGGCGAAATGGGCTTCCCCGGACGGCTCGAGGCGAGCGTGACGTACGCCGTCGAGGGCAATGACCTCGCCGTCAGCTACGAAGCGCGCACCTCCGCGCCGACCCTTGTCAACCTGACCAACCACACCTACTTCAACCTGACCGGGTCCGGGTCCGGGACCGTGGAGCACCAGAGCATCATGGTCGATGGAGTGCGCTACCTGCCCATCGACAAGTTGCGTATCCCGACTGGCGAGCTCCGCGCCGTGGCCGACACGCCCTTCGACCTACGCACCTCGACTCTGATCGGCAGCCGGCTCCGGGGCGCGGACGAGCAGCTGCGGCGAGCTTGTGGCTTCGACCACACGTGGGTGCTCGACGACTCGGTTCCAGAGTCCGCCGGGACACGACGCGCAGCACGCGTCGACGACCCCCGATCAGGACGCTCCCTAGAGGTGTGGACCGACCGGCCCGGTGTTCAGTTCTACTCCGGCAACTTCCTTGACGGCACCGTCCGTGGGCGCGACGGCGTCAGCTACCGCCAGACCGACGCCCTCTGTATCGAGCCGCACACGTTCCCCGACGCACCGCACCACGACCACTTTCCTTCTGCGGTGCTGCGGCCGGGAGACGTCTACCGTGCCCACGACATCTACCGCTTCGGCCGCGTGTAGCTGAGCGGGCTGAAGCGTCGTCCGCGGTCGTCGACGCCGCGCTAGGTTGGAAGCCACCACCAAGGAGGCGCGATGGCAACTACCGACCCGCCGAACAGGATCGTCATTGTCGGTGCGGGGCTGGCCGGCGCAAAGGCCGCCGAGGCCCTGCGCACGCAAGGGTACGACGGATCGCTCACGTTGATCGGCGACGAGCGACACCTTCCCTATGAGCGTCCACCTCTGTCGAAGGCGTACCTCGCCGGAGACGATGACCGCAGCTCCCTCGACGTACACGACAAGGACTGGTACCGCGACCACAAGGTGGAGCTTGCCCTCGGCGTCGCCGCGACCGCGATCGACACCTCGACTCGAGCCGTCGAGCTCGTCGACGGGCAACGCGTCGACTACGACCGACTCCTGCTGGCGACCGGTTCCAGCGCCCGCAAGCTGTCGGTTCCGGGGGCCGGCGCGCAAGGTGTCCGCACGCTGCGCGCGGTCGAGGACTCCGACGCCATCAGCACCGCGATCGAAAGCGGCGGGGCCATCGCGGTCATCGGCGGTGGCTGGATTGGCCTGGAGACCGCCGCGAACGCTCGGCAGCGTGGGGTCGACGTCACCGTGATCGAGGCCGCCGAGCTACCGCTGCTGGCAGTCCTCGGCCACGATCTCGCGCAGGTGTTCCTCGACCTGCACCGAGACCACGGTGTCGGTTTCCACCTCGGAGCACGCGTCGACGAAATCACCACGGAGGACGGCCAGGCGTCCGGAGTCCGCCTCGGCGACGGCACCCACATCGCCGCGGAGACGGTCATCGTCGGCGTCGGAGCGATCCCCAACCTCCGCCTCGCCGAGAGCGCCGGGTTGGCGATCGACAACGGCGTGCTGGTCGATGCGAACCTCCGCAGCAGCGACGAGGCGATCTGGGCGGTGGGCGACATCGCCAACCACCAGCATCCGATCCTTGTGACACGGGTCCGGGTCGAGCACTGGGCGAACGCGCTCAACCAGCCGACCGCCGCAGCCTCCTCGATGCTCGGCACGGCGACGCCATACACCGAGCTGCCGTACTTCTTCACCGACCAGTACGACCTGGGCATGGAGTACGTCGGTCACGCTCCGGCCGGAAGCTACACGGCTGTGGTGACGCGGGGAGACATTGCCGGTCGGGAGTTCTTGGCGTTCTGGCTAGGCGCGGCTGGGCAGGTGATCGCAGGCATGAACGTCAACGTCTGGGACGTCGTCGAAGACGTGAAGGCGCTGATCCTGTCCGGGAGGCCGGTCGACGTGGATCGGCTCACCGACCCTGCTGTGCCACTGAGCAGTCTGAGCTAGGTCATCGCCGACACCGTCCGCTCCCTGCCGATCAGGCAATGGCGTCCTTGACAATTGCTCTGGACACGACTAGACCGACCAACGACGGCTAACGGATGTCGGAGGTCAACATGCGCAGTCCATTCAATCGTAGGTTCGCAGTGATCTCGGCTTTGCTTCTGCCACTGAGCCTGCTACCGGCGTCAGCACATGAAGGGCACGATCACGGCGTCGAAGCGCACGATCACGGCCTTGCCTCTGCCGCCAATCTCGACAGCGGCCGTCATGCAGCACGCACGGACGGTTTCCGCGTGCTCGGGCATAGCACGCTTGGCGGCGGCGGCCTGAACGCCGACGTGTGGGCGCACAAGGGCTATGCCTACGTGGGTGTGTGGTCCGGCACCTGTCCGGCCACCGGCGTCAAGATCGCGGACTACCACAATCCTCTGCACCCCAAGCGCGTGTCGGTCT
>JACCVZ010000236.1 GCA_013697905.1 Nocardioidaceae bacterium | reverse complement strand
TGACCGACGATGCGGACAGCGACGTGGTCGACCAGCATGATGCGGGTGGTCTCTCAGCCGAGGCCATCGAGGCCGCTGTGGTCAACTTGCGCGGCGACATCGCGCAGGTTCCGTCGGCAGTGTCGGCGGTCAAGATCAACGGTGAGCGCGCCTACAGGCGCGTACGTGCCGGTGAGGATGTGGTGCTGCCAGCCCGGCCGGTTCGCGTCAGCTCGTTCACGATCGATGGCAGCCAGCGGCATGGCTCAGTTGTCGACCTCAACGTCCACATCGAGTGTTCGACCGGCACCTACGTCAGAGCGCTGGCCCGGGATCTGGGTCGGGCGCTCGGCGTAGGCGGGCACCTGACACGGCTTCGACGCACCCGGGTCGGGTGCTACGACACTCACCAGGCTGCCACGCTGCAGGAGCTGGCGGAGCTGCCCCCTCAGTCGCTCCCGGTCATCGGCCTGGACCGCGCAGCGGTTGACAACTTCGCGTCGTACGTCCTCGCTGCCGGCGACGTCGCCGCCGTACGCAACGGTCGTGTGCTGTGCGCTGAGCTGACGCCGGACCGGACGGATCAGCCGGTTGCCCTGCTGACGCCGAGCGGGGAGTTTCTTGCGCTGTACGAGCAGCAGGGTGCGCTGGCCAAGGCCGTTGCCGTCTTCGCCCCCGACTGAGCGCCCGCGCCCTTGCGATTCGTCCGACTGGATTGTGTGTGGGTTGTCCGCGCTGGTCCGGACGAATCTGAAAGGGCAGGTCGTGGGAGAGTTGACCCGGCAGCTCGCCCACTCATCAACGCAGGAAGGACCGCGGCCCGGTGCAGGTGTGGCAGGACCTCGCGGAGATCGACGCCCGCCTCGGCTCGTGCGTCGTCACGATCGGCAACTTCGACGGTGTGCACCTCGGGCACCGCCACGTGATCGAGCGCTCTCGTGAACTCGCCACGGAGCTTGGCGGACTGCCCGTGGTGGCGGTCACGTTCGACCCGCACCCGTTGAGCGTCATCGTTCCTGACAAGGCGCCACGTGCCCTGACGTCGCTCGACCGACGACTGGCACTGCTGGCGGACGCCGGCGCGGATGCTGTGCTGGTCGTGTCGTTCACGCCCGAGTTCGCGAAGATGCCAGCCGAGGAGTTCGTCACCGACCTGGTGCTGGGCCGGCTCTCGGCGGCGGGGGTCGTGGTGGGGGAGAACTTCCACTTCGGCCATCGCGCTCTCGGCGACGTCGACCTGCTGCGCCGGCTGTGCGAGCCCCGGGGCGTGCGCGTCGTCGGGCTGCCGCTCGACGGTTCTGGCGGCCGACAGGGCCAGGCCTGGTCGTCGTCGTACGTCCGCGAGCGGATCGCCTCCGGTGACGTCGCGGCAGCGACCTGTGCCCTCGGCCGTCCCTTCACCGTTCACGGTCAGGTCGTCAAGGGCGAGCAACGTGGGCGCGAGCTCGGCTATCCCACCGCGAACGTGCCGGTGGCGGCGTCGCGCACCGCGGTCCCAGCCGACGGGGTGTACGCCGGATGGCTGCGCCGCCTGGACTCCGTCGGTGCGTCGTGGTGGCCGGCCGCAATCTCCGTCGGCACCAACCCGACGTTCGACGGGGTCGTCCGCCAGGTCGAGTCCTACGTGCTCGACCGCACCGACCTGGAGCTGTACGGCGTCGACGTCGAGGTTGCCTTCGTCGAACGGTTGCGGGGCCAGGTGCGGTTCGACTCGATCGACGACCTGGTGGAGCAGATGAAGTCCGACGTCGACCAGTCGCGGACCCTGCTTGCCGCTGCCGCCCCGCCGGACCAGCACTGATCTTTGCCCTTCACGGAAGGATCCGAGTGTCGTGTCGCCCGGACCGCCTGAGAGTCGGATCTTTGGGTGCGCCTATCCACGGGGCTGTGGAGAGAGAGCCTTTGCCGGCGACTCGCTCCGACTCCTCTGAGGTCTGAAGGGATGGCCAAGAGCGGTCCGGAGATCCAAGAGGCCCTGCGCTGAAGCATGACAGGTGCTACTTCAAACGGCGTACCGGGCGGTCCTTAACGAAGCCGCCTCAGGTGTGCGAAACGAGCCGGCTTCGTGGCTCTGCTCCGTACGTCGACCACAGGGTGGCAGGCACCCTTCGCCGCTACTACCCAACCGCCCGGTTAGCGTGGGCGCATGCTCCTCGCCTTCAGCCTCAGCCCGTCCGCCGGTGACGACGCCGGCGGTGTCAGCGAGGCGGTCGCGGCTGCCATCCGCGTCGTCCGCGAGTCAGGTCTGCCGTGTGAGACGAACGCGATGTTCACAAACGTCGAGGGGGAGTGGGACGAGGTGATGGCCGTCGTCAAGCAGGCCGTCGACGTGGTCGCTGCCAGTTCTCCCCGCGTGGGGCTGGTCATCAAGGCCGACATCCGGCCGGGGCGCAGCGGTCAGCTCACCGCCAAGGTCGACCGGATCGAGGAGCGGTTGGCCGAGCTATGAGCAACCCCCCAATACACCTCGGGAGCGGGTGGCTTGCTTGGTCACGATGACGTCCGCGTACGTCGCCGCCCATCCGTCCGTCACCGCAGGCGTCCGGCAGGCATGACCGACGAGGAGCGGCACGCGACCATCGCGCAGGCCGAGGAGTGGTTCGAGCGCAACGGGCTGCCCTACTTCGTCGCCGACAACGAACGCCGGGTGCATCACGCGCTGGGCCGTGGCCGGCTGGTGCCCGTGGTCGCGCTGGCGCTGGTGTTGGGCGCAGCGGCAATGGTGGCGGTCGGTCTGTGGTCAGGCGACGTGTCTTTCGGGGTGCTCGTCGGGGCATTG
>JACCVZ010000224.1 GCA_013697905.1 Nocardioidaceae bacterium | reverse complement strand
ACGCCCTGCTCACGCCGCTGACTGAGGCCGTCGCCCAGCGCGTCACGCTGGTGCCGGCGCCGGATATCGTCGCGGCAGAGTTCGGCGCCGGGGCGGCGCTCGTAGGGGCGGCCTTGCTGGCACGGCGAGGGGTGAGGGGAGTGGAGTCCGATGGGTGAGCCTGTCCTCGTGCGTGGCCGACTCGTGACGCCGTATGCCGAGGTCACCGACGGCGTCGTCGCCATCGCGGACGGCACGATCTCCTTCGCCGGAGCGGTCGCCGAGTGGGCGCGAGACCATGACGTGACCGCGCTTCCAGAGTCGGTGGGCACCGTGCTGCCCGGATTGGTCGACATCCACTGCCACGGCGGTGGCGGCAGCACGGTGACGACCACCCGAGCCGACGAGGCACGTGCGGTGGCCGCGCATCACGCGCGCAGCGGAAGTACCAGCCTGGTGGCCAGCCTGGTGACGGCGCCCCCCGACGTGCTACTCGACCAGGTGCGTGCGTTGGCCCCGCTCGTCGCGGCCGGTGAGCTCGTCGGGCTCCATCTGGAAGGACCGTTCCTGTCCCATGCACGTTGCGGGGCGCAGGCGCCCGAGTTTCTCACCGAGCCAGATCCTGACCTCATCGACGCCTTGTTGGCTGCCGCAGCCGGCGCCATCAAGGTGATGACGCTCGCGCCGGAGCTTCCCGGCGCCGCAGCGGCGATGACTCGGCTGCGCGCTGCGGGAGTCACGGTGGCACTCGGTCACAGCGATGCGTCGTACGCCGTCTTCCGCGCAGCCCTGCGTGCGCTGGACGGCGAGGGGCTCGTCACCCACCTGGGCAACGGCATGCCCACGTTCCACCACCGTGCCGTCGGCCCGGTGGGTGCGTCGCTGACGGAGGCTGCGATGGGCCGGGCATCGGTGGAGGTGATCGGCGACGGGATGCACGTCGACGATGGGTTCGTCGCTTTGGTGTTCGCCGCTGCTGCTCGGGATTCGGTCGTGCTGGTCACCGATGCGATGGCGGCGGCTGGGATGCCGGACGGCGACTACGAGCTCGGTTCGCAGCGGGTCCACGTTCGGGAGGGGCTGGCTCGGCTGGGCGCCGACGGCGAGGTCGACGGAGCCCCTGCCTCGATCGCCGGCGGCACCTCTCATCTGGTCGAGGTGGTGGGCTGCGCCGTCCGCCAAGCAGGAGTTCCGCTTGTCGACGCGGTGCGCGCGGCAAGCCAGACGCCCGCACGCATCCTCGGCCAGGCGGGGGAGCGAGGGGCGCTGCTGCCGGGGCGCGTCGCCGACCTGCTGGTGGTCGACGAGCGGCTGCGGCCGGTGCGGGTGATGCAGCGGGGGGAGTGGTTGGCATGACGATCGTGACGATGTCGAACGCGATCGAGTCGTCCCGTCCCGGGGGGTTGGGTGCCTTCAACGTGATCCAGCTGGAGCACGCCGAGGCCATCGCCACCGGCGCCGAGTCGGCCGGCCGGCCGGTCGTGCTGCAGATCTCCGAGAACACCGTGATCTACCACGGTTCCCTGGCCCCGTTGACGATCGCCTGCCTGCGGATCGCTGCTGAGAGCTCCGCGGACGTCGTCGTTCACCTCGACCATGCCAGCGATGCGGAGCTGGTCGAGGAGGCGGTCGGACTTGGCGTCGGATCGGTGATGTACGACGCCTCGGCGATGCCGCACGACGCCAACGTCGCCTCCACGGCCGCGGTTGCCCGCTGGTGCCGCCGCCGGGGGGTGTGGGTCGAGGCCGAGCTGGGTGAGGTCGGCGGCAAGGACGGCGCGCACGCCCCCGGCGTCCGCACCGACCCGGCGGAGGCCGCTGCGTACGTCGAGGCGACGGGGGTGGACGCGCTGGCCGTCGCCGTCGGCTCCTCGCACGCGATGCTCACGCGCGACGCGGAGCTCGACAACGAGCTGATCGCGGCGATCGCCGCGTCGGTGAGGGTGCCGCTGGTGCTGCACGGCTCTTCGGGTGTCCCTGACGGGGGCATCGCTGCCGCGGTCGCCCACGGGATGGTCAAGATCAACCTGGCTACCCGCCTCAACCAGGCGATGACCACGGCCGTGCGTGCGGCACTCGGTGCCGACGACACCCTGGTCGACCCGCGCAAGTATCTGGGGCCGGGGCGCGAATCCGTAGCCGGGGAGGTCACCAGGCTCCTCAGCCTGCTGTCCGGCTGAACCGACGGCGCTGCGCATCCGCCCGTCTTCGCCGGTGGCTTGACAGACTTGGGGGCATGACGACGCGGCGGTGGGTCCTGCACGTGGATCTCGACCAGTTCATCGCGGCCGTGGAGGTGCTACGACGACCCGAACTGGCGGGGCGTCCCGTCGTCGTCGGCGGCCGCGGTGATCCGACTCAGCGGGGCGTGGTGTCGACGGCGTCGTACGAGGCGCGTGAGTACGGCGTCGGCTCGGGCATGCCGCTGCGGACCGCGGCCCGCAAGTGTCCGGAGGCCGTCTTCCTGCCCGTCGACGCGCCGGCGTACGAGGAGGCGTCCGCCACAGTGATGGAGACACTACAGTCGCTCGATTCGGTGGTCGAGGTGCTCGGCTGGGACGAGGCCTTCCTCGGCCTCGATACCGACGACCCAGAGGCGAGCGCGCGTCGGGTGCAGGAGGCGGTGCTCGGCGCGACCGGGCTGCACTGCTCGGTGGGAGTCGGTGACAACAAGCTGCGGGCAAAGATCGCCACCGACTTCGGCAAGCCGCGCGGGGTGTTCCGGCTCACCGACGACAACTGGTACGTCGTGATGGCCGACCGGCCCACCGACGCGCTGTGGGGGATCGGCAAGAAGACGGCGAGACGCCTTGGCACGCTGGGAATCTCGAGCGTACGCGAGCTGGCTCAGTCCGACCCTCACGAGCTC
>JACCVZ010000207.1 GCA_013697905.1 Nocardioidaceae bacterium | reverse complement strand
CCTCACAACTCGGGCACTCGTACACCACGCTCACGACAGCAACGGCCACGACGCTTCTCCCTTGCTCGGCGCCGACCCGGTTCGCCCCACCGGGCCTGTCACGCAGGAGCAGCGCTGCGCTCCTTCATCGCATCAAGACCTGTGGATGAGATTTTGGGGCGGCGTCCTTCCGTCCGTCAGTGTCGGGTGATTACCTCCTCCTCGTGTGGGTCGGAGCGGGTCGAGCGAGCTGGTCCGGTCTGAGCAGGTCGGCGATGGCCACCGGCTCGTCGCAGCATGGGCACGTGCCGCCCGGGCCGATGCGCCGACACCACGTGTTGCAGTCGTCGCACCGCTGCTCCCCGAGGTAGCGGGCGTCGCAGTCCGGGCAGGAGTAGACGGTGTCGGACCGGGTCACGACCGCCTCGACGGGCGCCCGGCGGTTCTGACGCCACGCTGTCTGCGGCACCCGGTGGAGCAGAACCGCTGGCGGCCTTCGGCCCGGAAGGCGTCGCCGCACACCGGGCAGGCCATCGTCGCGGTGTCGTCGCGGACGCCGATCACGCCGCCGTCTCCTTCTGGGCCCGCTCGACGAGCACCCCGTTGTGAAAGTTCGCGCCGGCCCGGACCAGGGCAACGAGATGAGCGCCGTTGACGGCCCGCCAGCGGTCCTGGGCCGACTCGATCAGCTTGAAGGCCATGGCCAAGCCGGCGGCTCTGGAGCCCGGGCCCTTGGTGACCTTGGTCCGAAGTCGCACGGTGGCGAAGGTGGACTCGATCGGATTGGTGGTCTTCAGGTGGATCCAGTGCTCGGCCGGGAAGTCGAAGAAGCACAGCAGGGCCTCGGGCTTATCGGTGATCTTGGCCACCGCCTTGGGCCACTTCGTCGCGAACTCGGAGGCGAAGGCGGCGATCGCCGCCTCGGCGTGGGCCCGGTCCTGGGCGTCGCGGATCTCGGCCAGGGCCCGGCGGGCGGCCGGCTGTGCCGACTTCGGCAGGGCGTTGAGGACGTTGGCGGTGACGTGCACCCAGCAACGCTGCTCCCGGGTCTCGGGGAACACGTCGCGCAGCGCCGACCACATGCCCAGCGCCCCGTCGCCGACCATGACCACCGGGGCCCGCATCCCACGCCGTTTGCAGTCCCGTAGCAGGTCGGCCCAGGACTCCGTCGACTCCCGGTAGCCATCGGTGATGGCCACGAGCTCCTTGGTCCCATCGGCGCGGACTCCGACGATCACCAGGCAGCACAGCCGTTCCTCTTCCAGGCGGACGTTGAAGTGCACCCCGTCGGCCCAGCAGTACACGTAGTCGACGTCGACCAGGGACCTGTTGGCGAAGCGCTGCCGGTCCTGTTGCCAGGACGTGGTCAGCCGGGTGATCACCGAGGCTGACAGGCCGGCGTCAGAGCCGAAGAACTCACCCAGCGCGGGGGCGAAGTCCCCCGAGCTCATCCCGTGCAGGTACATGAGGGGCAGCACCTCAGAGACCTTCGGGCTCTTGCGGCACCACGGGGCCAGGATCTGGCTGCGGAACCGGCACCGCTCGCCGGTCACCTCGTCCACCCGCTTGTCGTTGACTCTCGGGGCCTCGACCTCGATCGGACCGGCCCCGGTGGCGATCGTCCGGGGCACGGCGTGACCATTGCCCACCACCAGCCGGTGGCCGTCCTCGTCGACCTCGTCGGCCAGCGCTGCCAGGTAGGCGTCGCGTTCGGCCACCAGCGCCACCGCCAGCATGCGCCGGGCTCCCTCCCGGCAGATGGCGTCCAGGTCCAGGGCCAGCTCCGCGTTGGCGTCATCGTCTGCAACTACTCTCAACATCGGCGTTCCTTCCTCGCCAGCGTTCCACCGCTGGCTCTCGTTTGGGTCAACGAGGAAGGTACGCCGCGCCCGTGATCAGGTGGTCGATCCACAAGTTCTGGTTATAACTCGCAGGGGTCGATGTCACCGTGATAGCGCTCTGGCTCGGGCACGAGTCGATCGAGACGACCCAGATGTACATCCACGCCGACCTCACGATCAAAGAGCGTGCCTTGGCCCGCACCGCGCCACCCAACCTAACCCCGGGCCGCTACCGGCCGCGCGATC
Organism: Nocardioidaceae bacterium; assembly: GCA_013697905.1. Classification (GTDB taxonomy): domain Bacteria; phylum Actinomycetota; class Actinomycetes; order Propionibacteriales; family Nocardioidaceae; genus JACDHG01. The sequence continues at coordinate 156 of JACCVZ010000207.1, read as the reverse complement.
GGCTTCTCGCCTTTCTCGAAGCCCTCTGATTATGCCGAGCTTCTCAAGCCGATCCCCGCCCAGCAGGCCGCTTTCGGGCCCTTCCTCGGCATAATCCGGTCCTCGGCATAAGCGGACTTATGCCGATGTCGGTATAAGTCGGCGTATCTGATCAAC
>JACCVZ010000204.1 GCA_013697905.1 Nocardioidaceae bacterium | reverse complement strand
AAGCCGACCTGGACTGGGTCGCCGCCGAGCTCAACGACAGACCCCGAAAACGACTAGCGTTCAAGAAGCCGATCGAACAGATCGGACCGCTCCTGTTGCGTTGACCGCTTGGATCCGCCGTTTCCGTAGCGGCACAATGTAAGAGATCACATGCAGGCTTGGCGGTGCATGGGGAATGTGAGGTACGGGTGCACAAAGCTGCCGGTTGTCCGCGCGGGATTCGGTTGTGCAGATGGGTTTGCCTTATCGGGTGACAATCCCGTCTCCACCTCGAGGCTGCCGCGTCATGCGCAGGGGAACCATTGGGCGGCAGCGACCGCATGTGCTCGGTAGGCGGTGAAGCGATCTCGCACCAGGGTGATGGCGTCGGCGAGGGGGAAGATGTCGCGGGTCACGAGCTGGTCGTCGTGTTCAGCCGCGACAGGATGCCAGTACACGCCGGTGGCAGTCACGGTGACCTCGGGAATCAGGGTCTGCACCGTCAGCTCCAGGCCGTGATCGGCCACCCCTCTGCGTGCCAGTGCGCGGATCACCCGGTGGGAGCGGGGGATGGCCAGCGTGTCCAGGAATGTGTGGAACGGCTCCACGTGGTGGGTCTGCTCGTAGGGGAGCGTGGCCGCGACCTTGACCTGGAAGCCCTCTTGTCTTGCGGTGCGGATCCCGGCGACGGCCCGGTTCCAGGACCCGCTTCCGCGGTGGGTGTCGTGGATCTCGGGTGAGGGGGAGTCGAGGCTGATCTGGAGGATCAACCGCTCACGGTCCATGCGACGCAGTGCCTCGAGGCGGCGGCCGTGGAAGAGCATCGCGTTGGTCAGGAGCGTCGTCGGGAGCTCGGTCGTGCACGCGGCGACGAGGTCGTCCACGTCCGGGAGCAGGAAGGGCTCCCCGCCGGTGAGGATCAGCTCGCTGACCCCCGCGGCAGCTGCCTCCTGGGCGAGCCGGCGTACGCGGTCGGCACCCAGCGCGGCGCGGGCGGTCCGGGGTGACGACCTCACGCAGCAGTAGTCGCAGGCCAGGTTGCAGTCGAAGTTGGTGTACATCCACAACCGGGTGCCCGGCAGCTGGCTGGGGTCGAGGTCCGCGAACGGGTCGAGGCGAGGCCCGCGGCGAATCGTGGCCACACCGGTCTCGAGCGTCACCATCTCGTTGCCGCTGCGCGCACACCAACTCTCGATGGTCCGCGCCTGGCTCTCGGCGTCACCGGATCGAAGAGCGACCTTGACCAGGGCGTGCCGCGGCGCCCGGCCGAGCTGTTCGACGAGGTCGAGAAGGAGGCCCGCGTCCTGGAGCTGCGGCGGCTCAGGCTGCATGGCTGCAGAACCGGTCACCATCGCATCGACAGGCCCTGCGCCTCGACGGCCGCGAACAGGGAGTCGTAGCCAGGCAGCTGTGGGGGAACCCATCGGCGCAGGCCCTCCATCTCCAGCACCTCGCGGTGCCGGGGGTTCTCCCAGTCCATGGCGAACAGGGCGTCGACCCACGGCTCGACGCGGTCCGGCTCCAGGGTCGGCAACGCGGTGAAGTTACAGTGGCTGTAGTGCGGGGAGGTCCAGAACGCCTCGAATGCGCCAGGCATGAGCTCCTCGCGACCGATCGACTCCCAGGTGTTGATGCCGAGTGCGGCAGCGTCTGCCTCGCCGTCGATGACCGCGCGGAGTGCGTCCAGCTCGCTGCGGCCGGTGTCACCGTGCTTGCCGACATCGCTGTTGACCCGCACCAGCGTCACCGCATCGTCGCCCAGGCCGGCTTCATGCAGGAAGTGGACCGGCAGGATCGCCGCCTGTGCGGAGTCTTGGGAGCCCAGCGCCAGCGTCTTTCCCCGCAGGCTCTCCAGACCAGTCATGCCGGTGCCCGCGCGGGCCACCATCACCGTCTGGAAGACCGTGTCCGTGTCCCGCATCGCGAGGGCACGACATTCGCCGGCGGTCTGCCCGACCGTGCGCACCCAGGCCAGGTTGGTGTTCCACGCGATGTCGATGTTGCCGGCCAGGAGAGCGTCGACCTGCCGCCCGTAGTTGGAGAACAGGATGAAGTCCATGGGAGCGTCGGTGTCGGCGAAGTACTCGCGCATGCCCTCCCAGATCAGTACGACGTTCGGGGTGTAGGCGACGGCTCCGATGAGCAGCGGTGCGGTCAT
>JACCVZ010000183.1 GCA_013697905.1 Nocardioidaceae bacterium | reverse complement strand
TTGACGCGTCTGGCGAGGTCCGCAACTTCCTGCAGCGGGCGGCCCTCCTCAGCTGCGGCTCCGACGACCTTCTCGAGCAGCACCGTGACCCCGACGCCGCGCCGGCCTGCGGTGTAGAGGCTGTCCTGGACGGCGACGTCGTCGTTGGTGACGACTGAGAGCACCTCGGTGCCCGCGTCAGCAGCAGCCATCTCGGCGGCCATCTCGAAGTTCATCACGTCGCCGGTGTAGTTCTTGACGATGTGCAGCACCCCGGCGCCGCCGTCCACCTCCTTGGTGGCAGCCATCATCTGGTCGGGCACCGGGGAGGTGAACACCTCGCCGGCGCAGGCGGCGTCGAGCATGCCGGGACCGACGAAGCCGCCGTGCATCGGCTCATGCCCGGATCCACCACCAGAGATGAGGCCGACCTTTCCTTGAACCGGGGCGTCCAATCGATAGACGATGTGGTTGTCGTGGTCGACCCGCACCCGATCGCTGTGGGCGGCCGCGATACCGAGGAGAGCCTCTGCGACGACGTCGGCGGGGTCATTGATGAGCTTCTTCATACAGACATCTCAGCAGGTCGAGGCCCTCACGACAATGCAGTGGCCCTGTCAGTCCCGCAGATGCGGGGTGAGCGCGTCCAGGACCCCGGCGTCTTCGATCGTCGAGGGCACCGCAGGGTCGTCGCCGTCGGCGATCTGCCGCATCGTCTTGCGCAGGATCTTGCCGGACCGGGTCTTGGGCAGCGCGGGCACCACGCGCACATCGCGGAAAGCGGCGACCGGCCCGATCTCGTCACGAACCGAGTCGATCAGCTCGCTCGCGAGCGTGGCCTCGTCGATGTCGTGTCCGGACTTAAGCACGACGAAACCCCGCGGCAGTTGACCCTTCAGTGGGTCGGCGGCACCGATGACCGCACACTCGGCGACGTCGGGGTGCTGCGCCAACACCGCCTCGATGGAGCCGGTTGACAGCCGGTGCCCGGCGACGTTGATGACGTCGTCGGTCCGTCCCATCACGAAGACGTAGCCGTCCTCGTCGACGTATCCTCCGTCGCCACTGAGGTAGTAGCCGTCGTAGGCGTCGAGGTACGACGCGACGTAGCGCTCGTCGTCGTTCCACAACGTCGGCAGCGTGCCCGGTGGAAGCGGGAGCTTGATGCAGATGGCGCCTTCGTGACCGGCTTCCACCTGCTGGCCTTTGTCGTCCAGTACGTGCACGGTATAACCAGGCACCGGCACCGACGGCGATCCGGCCTTGATCTCCATCGGCTCCAGGCCGCGCAGGTTCGCCACGATCGGCCAACCGGTCTCGGTCTGCCACCAGTGGTCGACGACGGGAACGCCGAGCAGGTCCGACGACCAGTGGTAGGTCTCGGGGTCGAGCCGCTCCCCCGCCAAGAACAGGTGCCGCAACGTCGGCATCGGGTGCTCTCGGACGAATGCGCCATCTGGATCTTCCTTCTTGATGGCCCGGATCGCGGTTGGTGCGGTGAACAGGGCCTCCACCTGGTGCTCGGCGACGACCCGCCAGAAGGCTCCGGCGTCAGGTGTCCCCACCGGCTTTCCCTCGTACAAGACGGTTGTCGCGCCCACCATGAGCGGCGCGTAGACGATGTAGGAGTGTCCGACGACCCAGCCCACGTCAGACGCCGTCCACCACACCTGCCCGGGGTGGATGTCATAGATGTTCTTCATCGACCAGCAGAGCGCGACCGCGTGGCCGCCATTGTCGCGCACGATGCCCTTGGGCCTCCCGGTCGTTCCCGAGGTGTAGAGCACGTAGAGGGGGTCGGTGGCGCTGACCACGGCGCATCCGGCCGGATCGTTGCCACCGGCCTTGACCGCGATGTCCCAGTCGATGTCGCGGCCGTTGACGAGGATCGCCTCGGCCTGCGGACGCTGCTTCACGATCACCGCGGCCGGTTTGTGACCGGCCAGGTCGATAGCCCTGTCGATCAACGGTTTGTACTCGACCACCCGGTTGGGCTCGATCCCGCACGAGGCGCACACGATGACCGTCGGCTGAGCGTCGTCGATCCGGACCGCAAGCTCCTGCGCGGCGAAACCACCGAAAACGACAGAGTGGACGGCACCGAGCCGAGCACTCGCCAGCATGGCGATGACCGCCTCGGGGATCATCGGCATGTAGATCACAACGCGATCGCCAACCTTCACCCCCAGGTCGCGCAGCACGCCGGCAAACACAGCGACCTGCTCGAGCAACTCGGCATACGTGAAGGACGCCTGCGTCTCGGTGACCGCGCTGTCATAGATGAGGGCGGTCTGATCGGCACGCCCGCCGATGACGTGCCGGTCAAGGGCGTTGTAACAGGTGTTCATCGTGGCGTCAGGGAACCACCGGTAGAGGGGGGAGTTCGAGGCGTCGAGCATCGTCTTAGGCGGGGTGAACCAGTCCACGAGACTTGCCTGCAGGCTCCAGAATGCCTCCGGGTCGCTGAGGCTTGCGTCGTACGTCTCCCGATAGCTGCTCATCGCGGCGTCCCTTCGAGTCGGGCCTGGGCAAGATCTAGTCGCAGTACCTATCTTGCCCCGCCCACCCCGATGTGGGAGCAAGGAAGCCGACATCTTCCTGGTCGAGCGAGCCGTACCGGGATCCCCCGACAGGTCGGCGTTTCTGGCGGCGAAGCGCTACCGAGGCGTCGACCACCGATTGTTCTCCCGCGACGCGGCATACACGCAGGGACGCCGGATCCAGAAGAGCCGCGAGGCACGAGCGGCCGCCCGGGGCAGCACCTTCGGCCGCGAGGTAAAGGCCTGGAGAGTGGGCGCGCCACGAGTTCGGCGCGCTGAGCTAGCTGTGGCCAGCGGGGTTTACCGGTTCCCTATCCGGTGCAAATCGACAGCACCGAGATCCTGATGGAGTTCATCGAGGTCGACCGGGG
>JACCVZ010000172.1 GCA_013697905.1 Nocardioidaceae bacterium | reverse complement strand
GTTGTACGGGCTGAGCGGTCCGCCGCTCCGGTTGGCGAAGGCCGTCCGGCCGCTGTCCTCGGTACTCATCAGGTCGAGCCTTCGCCGAAGCACCTCGGCCGCGAAGGCCGGTACCGCGACATGGCGCATCGAGGCGTCGGTCTTTGGATGATCCTGTCGCATCGCGCCCCTGCCCTTGCCCTGCACCACGGTGCCTGTGACGTGGGCGATCATCCCCTCGGGTCCGTCCGTGATGTCACGAGGTCGCAACGCAAGCGCCTCTCCGGGCCGCAGCGCCGTGCCCAACAGCACCTCGATGATGTCGCGGACCTGGCCGTCGCTCTTGGGGCCAGGCAGACCCGGCCCGCTGCGCCAGGTCGCCGCGGCTTCGCGGATCGCGGCGATCTGCGCCAAGGTGAGCGCTTGCGGGGAGAACTTCGCGTTCGGCAGCGGCGAGGTTCCCGCGACGGGGTTGCGGCCGACGGCTTCGTGGCGCAGTGCAAACGCGAACACCAGGTTCAGCAGGGTGCGCGATTGCCTTCCGCGCGAGGCCGAGTACGACGACTGTGCCTTCAGGAACCACTCAACGCGACCGGTGGTGACCTCCGCGAGTGTGTAGTGCTCGAAGGCCGGTCGAACATGGAGCCGGAAGTGTTCGCGGTATCCGTGTCTTGTCCCTTCCGCGAGATCGCGAAGTTCAAGATCGGCCAGCCAGAGGTCTGCGAGCTCGGCGAAGGAGCTCAAAGGGTGCAGTTGTCCTCGGTTCCCGTAGCCGGGCCGCGTCAACAGCTTCTCGTTCAGCCGACGGCGCGCGGCCGCGGCCGAGGAAGCGGACGCCGACACCCGGCGTAGCCGTCCATCGGCGTCGCGGAACCGGGTCTCCGCCATCACATACTTGCCACGGCGACGCGTGTTGACGGCTCCCGACGTGCCGATGGGGGTTCGCGGCCGGCCAGCCATCAGGCCCGCCCGGACACGTGCCGGTGGCCGTCGTCCTGCTCCATCCGCTCCAGCCAGGCCCCGACCTCGCTGACCCGGAAGCGGAGTTCGCGACCCACGCGGAAACCTCGTGGACCGCGGCCCTGGCTACGCAGGTCGTAGATCGTCTGCGCGCTGACGTGCAGGTGCGCGCACAGCTCGGAGAGGGAGAGGACCTGCTCGATCAGCGTGACTTGGGAGCGGTCTGCGAACTGTGGGTCTGGTTCCTTGGTGTCCATGACCACCAGGTGTGCCAGGCCCACCGCAAGTGCCCGAGAACCACCGAGGCTCCCCGATGCGGACGGTCCGACGAATCCATAAGTGGCGGATAAATGGAGAGTGGCCACGCTGTCCTCCTGTGTTAGGACGACGGCGTGGCCTCTGACCAGCGCGTTTGGTGGAGCTGAGGGGATTCGAACCCCTGACCTTCTCATTGCGAACGAGACGCGCTACCAACTGCGCCACAGCCCCAGGGCAGCCCTCACGAACTGCCGGAAAACCTTAGCATCGGCCGTCATCGGCCGTCATCGGCACCGAAACCGACAAACGGCCTCAGCCGTTGACCGCACGGCGCTGCTGTTCGACGGCCGCCGCGGCTTTGGCGGCCGCGGCTGCGGCCGCAGCGGCTGCTCGGCTGTCGTCCTCGCTGTGGCCCGCCGACCAAGTGCCAGGCTCACCCAGCTCGATCGTGCGGATCGTGCGCTTGGCGGCCGGTTTGTCGACGTACGTAGGCAGCGTGATCGGGAGCGGATCCCACAGCGAGCCACCGTCGGCGGTGGTAACAGAGACGGCCTGCACACGCTGCTGCACGAGTTGCGAAGCCGCCGCGGCGATGCTTCCGGCAGGAAGCACGACGGTTGGCTCGTCGTCCGGGTCGACGTCGGTGGCTTCGCCGGCCTTCGCGGCGCCACCCGAGGCGTCGACGCGGGTCGCGGTACGCCGGATGACGTTCGAGGGCTCGGTCCGCTGCTGCGACGCCGTCGCCCAGAACGCCTCCTCGATTCTGCGGACCTGGCGTCGAGCGACGACCAAGAAGCCGACGACCAGTACTGCGGGGACCGCGGGCCACCACCAGTCGATGACGCCCAGGCTGGCCGCGACTCCAACGGCAGCCACCAGCGCCACCAGCACCATCGACACTCGTCGGCGGCGCGAAGCGGCTGCGCGCTGGGCGGCCCGAGACGGACGAGGCGGCGTCTTCACCTCAACGCGGTCGCCCGAACTCGATCTGAGGGACGGCGACAGCACTCGATCGACCTGGCGCCCGGGCGCCAGCACGATCTGGTCTTGGCCGGAGCCACCCCGACGCGATAACACCCTCATCGCCGACGAGAAGCGTTCGATCGAGTGGCTCCTGGCAGCCTCGTCGTGGCGCCGCAACGCAAGCGGCACCAGATACGCCGCCCACGCCACCACGATCGCTGCGTAGATAAGACCGGTCAGACCCACGAGTCAGACGGTAGGTCCGCCGACCCAGCTGGTGCCGCAGCCGGGGCGGTGTGTCGCCTGAGAAATGCGCAATGACGGCGCCCGGCCTGACGTGTGTCAGGAAAGCCTTGCCAGCATGCTGACCTCAACTTCCTCGACCGTCACCGCGTGCAACAGATGGTCGCGCCACATCCCGTTGATGTGAAGATAGTTCGGCGACAGCCCGATCGTCCGGAAGCCGAGCTTCTGCACGACCCTAAGGCTGGCGGTGTTCTCCGGCCGGATCGCGATCTCGATCCGATGCAGTCCCAGGCCGAAGAAGCAGTGGTCGCAGGCGAGGGCCACCGCGGTCGTGATGATGCCGCGGCCGGCGTACCCCTCGTCGACCCAGTAACCCATCTGCGCCCAACGGGCGGATCCCCAAGTGATGCCGGTGACGGTGAGCTGGCCGATCATCGCGTCGTCGTACGTCACGACGAAGGGCAATGCACGACCCGCCCGGCCCTGTCGGATCAGGTCGCGGGTCAACGACCGGTAGCCACCGTTGCCGCCGCTCGCATCCGCTGGACGCGTCGACTCCCACGGCCCGAGCCAGCCCGCATTGTCACGCCGCAGCCGTTCCCAGGTGGAGGCGTCGCGCATCGTGATGGGTCGTAGCCCTACCCGGCCAGAGCTGAGCCGCGCCGGCCAACCGGTGATCAGCTCGCACCACCGTCGTCGCTGCGGGCATGGTCTCCCCCGTCGATCTGGTCGAGTGCGTGGTCGAGGATCGGCAACAAGACGGCGAGCCCGTCCTTCACCCCTCCGGTCGAACCGGGAAGGTTCACCACGAGGGTGCGAGCGGCTATTCCCGCCAGACCCCGAGACAGCGACGCCGTCGGAACTGCCTGGGACACGCCGTACGCTCGGATCGCCTCGGCGATGCCCGGGATCTCGGCGTCGAGCACCGAGCGGGTCATCTCTGGTGTCTCGTCGGTGGGAGTCAGCCCGGTGCCGCCGGTCGTGACAACGAGATCGACTCCTGCGGCTACCGCCACTCGCAACGCGTCTCGCAGGGGCTCACCGTCGGGCACGATCATGCTGCGCACGTCGAGCAGTCCGTGCCCCCACAGCGCCTCGACGATCCGGGGGCCGGTGGTGTCCTCGTAGACTCCTGCCGCAGCCCGGTTGGACACCGAGATCACGACCGCCCTCCGCTCAGGCACCCCCGCCTCGATCCTCAGTGGCAGGCGTCACCGGCTCGGGACGGGTCCACGCACCCGACCGGCCACCAGCCTTGCTCACCAGGCCGACCTGCTCGATCATCGCGCCCTTGTCGACCGCCTTGACCATGTCGATCAACGTCAGCGCGGCGACCGCCACGGCCGTGAGCGCCTCCATCTCGACGCCGGTACGGTCCGTTGTTCGCACGGCCGCAGTGATCTCGACAGCCTGCTCGGAGACGACCAGGTCGACCGTGACTCCGCTGATCGCGATCGGGTGGCACAACGGCACCAGGTCGGGGGTGCGCTTGGCTGCCATAATGCCGGCCACACGAGCGACGCCCAGGGCGTCACCTTTGGGGACACCTTCGCCGCGGAGCAACCTGATGACCTCCGATGCGACTCGCACTCGACCGGCCGCCACGGCTTCACGCATCGATACGACCTTCTCCGACACGTCGACCATCCGGGCCGAACCGGCATCGTCGAGGTGCGTCAACCGGCTGGACTCCACGTCTTTCGTGCCCTCACTGTCCGCGTTGCCCTGCATCGCCATCAGAAGCTCCGGTCCAGCACCAGCACGTCGACGGTGCTGTCGGCCTCGATGTCCGTGCTCTCAACGGGGACCACGATGAGGGCGTTGGACTGGGACAGGCTGCCGATGAGATGTGAGCCATGACCACCCACAGGTGTCACCAACGCCCCCTCCGCCGTCACCTCGAAATGCCCCCGGACGAACTGCTTGCGCCCCTTCGGCGACGCGAACCCAGTCCTGCATCGCGCTTGCACCAACGGCCGCTGATAGGGCAGCTTTCCCATCATCCGGCGTATCGCCGGGAGCACGAAGACCTCGAACGAGACGTACGACGACACTGGGTTGCCCGGGAGAGTGAAGATCGGAGTCTCGTCCTCGCCTATCGTGCCAAAGCCCTGCGGCTTGCCGGGCTGCATGGCCACCTCGGTGAAGTGCACGGTCCCCACCCGGCTCAACACGTCCTTGACCACGTCGTAGTCGCCCTTGCTCACACCGCCACTGGTCACGACCAGGTCGGCACGGACAAGCTGGTCGGACAACGTGTCGGTGAGCTCTTGCGGGTCGTCGGCGACACTGCCGATGCGGTACGCGATCGCATCCGCCTGCCGCACCGCCGCCGCCAGCGTGAAGGAGTTGGAGTCGTAGATCGAGTCGAAACCGAGCGGCGTACCAGGCTCGCGCAGCTCGCTCCCGGTCGACAGCAGCACGACCCGTGGCCGCGGCCGGGCCTTGACACGGGCGCGGCCGACCGCCGCCAAAATCGCGATTTGGCGGGGGCCGAGCAGCGTGCCCACCTCGAGCAACGCGTCGCCCGCCCGGACGTCTTCGCCGCGCGGGCGTACATGCTGACCTGGTGTCGGCAGCTGGCTGATTGTGACGTTGGCTCGGCCGCCGTCGGTCCACTCGATCGGCACGACGACGTCGGCCCCGGTCGGCATCGGCGCACCCGTCATGATCTTGACCGCCTGTCCGGGAGACAGGCCGTAGGCCTTGGTCTGCCCGGCCGCGGACTCGCCCACCACCGGGAGCCGCACCGGTGACGCCTGGGTGGCACTTTCGAGGTCGGCTCTGCGGCAGGCGTACCCGTCCATCGCGGAGTTGTCGAACGTCGGCAGGTCGATGGTCGCGGCGATGTCCTCACAGATCGGGAGCCCGATCGCCTCCAGCAGCGGTTGCTCGTACGGCGGCAGCGGATCCACCGTGTCCAAGATCGTGCCGAGTTGCTCTTCAACGCTGCGCATCAACCATCGGTCTCTCGTGTGGGTGGCCCGCAGGGGGCCGCCCGATCCACCTTAGTGGTCCGCTCAGGCGCCTAGGACGCACCCGACCGGCGCTACCGGCCTCGCCGGGAAGTTCCATGCTGTCGTCAGCGCGCCGGGTCAGGGCCGAGGACGGTGCCCGCCTGGATCACACCGGGCGAGCCATCACGGTCGACTTCGACCTGGCCGGATACGACCACGTCCCGCTCGAACGTCCAGTCGCCGTGCACGACGAACGACTTCGCCTGTCTCAGCGAGGGCACCCCCGCGGGGAAGCGGGCGTCGAAGTCGGCGATCAGCTTGTAGAAGTCACCATCGAGGTCGACGTACGGCGCATCAGCGTCGGTCCGGGCGAGCCGCACCGAGCAGTCGTCGGCGAGCTCGTAGACGTCGGACCTCAGCGCCAACAGGTCGTTCGTCGACTTGACGGGCAGGAAGCGCGACCGGTCCACCTCGAGCGCCTGGGCCCCCGCGAACACCTCCACAGCCGCCCCCATAGCGGTCTCGATCTGGATCACTTTCGGTGATGCCTTGTCGCTGGGATCCACGTTCTTCTCGTTGCGGATCATGGGCAGGCCGAGCACGCCGCCGGTGCGTTGCATCGTCTCGGCAAGGTGGTGAAGGTCCAGCCACAGGTTGTTGGCATTGAAGTAGCGGTGCAACGTGATGTCGCCGAAGCTCGCGGCGTCGCTTTCTGCCGTCTGCGCCGAGTCGCGCAGCACAAGCTGGCCATCGCGCCTACGGACGGCGAGATGCCCACCCTTGCGGTCCGCCGACGTACGCCGGCACACCTCGCTCGCGAACGGCGCCCCACTGGCTGCGAACCACCCCGCGATCGCGGGGTCGGCGACCGCGCCGAGGTTGTCGCCGTTAGAGACGAAGGCATAGCGGAAGCCGGCGTCGAGCAGCTGCTGGAGCACACCCGACGTGGTGATGGCGGTGTACAGGTCACCGTGGCCGGGAGGGCACCAGGCCAGATCGGGGTCAGCCGGCCAGTCCACCGGTGTGAGGTCGTCGGCGCGCAGCTTGGGCTCACGGTTCTGCACGAAGTCGCGGTCGACACCGTCGACGGCCAGCTCGGCGTACTGATCGAGCACGGCGAGCGTGTCGTCATGAGTGCGGAAGGAGCTCATGAACACCAGCGGCAGACGCACGCCGCTCCGCATGCGCGCGCGCTGGACCTGCCGCACGATGACGTCGAGGAAGTTGAGCCCCTCGCGCACCTCGAGAAGGGACTTGGCCCGGTCCAGCCCCATCGACGTGCCAAGGCCGCCGTTGAGCTTGACGACGGCGGTAGCGGCCAACGCCTCGAGCCCGGCCTCCTCGCCGGGGTTCACATCGTCGAGCCTCACCGGATCAGTGAGCGGCTCGATGTCGGCCTCGGAGACGATCCCTGTTTCGCCCGTCTCGAGCAGCCGGTAGTAATACGTGAAGACGTCGATTGCAATGGAATGAACCCCGGCCTCCCGCATCCCCTCTTGGGCAGCGGCTAGGCCGTCGACACTCATGCCCGCATGTTAGTAGCCGCTGTCGTGCCCCACGCGCGGGACGGTGCGACGGTCGCCCGGTGCAGTGTCTACGGTGGGGCGATGGCCGACAGCTTCCCCAGCAAGGACGAGCTGCGGGCCCGTCTGCTCGACGCCCGCGCCGGTCGTTCGCAGGCCGACCGGGAACAGGCCGCACTCGGGTTCGTCGAGCAGTCGTTGGCGGTGCCGCAGGTGGCCGACGGCCCCCGTGTCGCCGGCTTCCTCGGCCAGAGGGGAGAGCCAGACACCCGACCGCTCGTCGACGCGTTGCGGTCGAGGGGTGTGACCGTGCTGCTCCCGGTCCTACTCGACGACTTCGACCTCGACTGGGGTGCGTACGAGCCCGGACAGCAGGCGCCCGGCCGCTTCGGGCTGCTCGTGCCCACCACACCTCGGCTGGGAACCGAGGCGATCGCCTCCGTCGCGGCCGTCATCTGTCCCGGGCTTGCGGTCGACGTTGCGGGCAACCGGATGGGTCGCGGGGGGGGTTCCTACGACCGCGCCCTCGCCCGGTGCGGACCGGCGGTGGTCCGGTGCCAGCTCGTGTACGACGACGAGGTGCTCGACGCCGTACCGGTGGCCAACCACGACCAGCCGGTCGACGTCATCGTCACGCCCACCCGAACGATCCACATTTCACGAACCCGCGGACGCGACAGCTAGCCGGCCGGCGCGAGGATCAGTTCCTGCTCGGTGGCCTTGCTCACCGCGTCGCGGCTGAACGCCCAGGGCAAGGTCTTGCCGGCCGCCCACAGATCGGTCTGGTCGGTGTAGTGATCGTTGTAGGCATGACCGGAGGCACCGGTCAGGTTGATCCATCGAGCGCCGTCGAGGTCGTCGAGAGGGATCACCATCCGCATCGACGGGACGGCGGTGACCTCGAAGCCCTCGGTGGCATCCCAGGCTGTGGCGTTCGCCACGGCCGGACCCCCGCTCAGCTCGTATCCCCCGCGGTTGAAGAGCGACGCCACCGGTGAGCCTGCCGAACCCAGCGACTGGTTGCGCAGGGTCAGCGTGTGCACCATTCCCCACTTCCAATCCGCCGGGTCGCGGGAGACCAGCCGCGTCATCTCGTCGCGACCGTCCATCAGCGCCTGGCGCATGATGTCGTCCATCCGCTCCACCGAGGCGGTGTCGACGTCGTCCCAAAAGGGGTTGTTCGGGTCCCTGACCAGCTTCTCCATCACCGTCCACCACCGCGATCCGCCCTCGGGCAGCTCGCCGGCCGGCAGCTGGTCGGAGAAGGTGAGGTCGAGCAGGACACGCCATACCGCGTTGAAGTACGCCGCGCCGGGACTGTTGGCCGCCAGCCGGAAGTCCCAGGACGCCAGCACGTCTTGCCCTCGCCGGTAGTAGCTACCGTCCAACGGGATCGAACGCAGGATCGGGGTGATGCGTCGAGCCAGCGAGCTGAAGTCGTCGAGCTGGATCGCGGTCATGTCGCCAAGGGTCAGGTCCGACTGGGACTCCAACAGCGCGCGAATGCGCGCGCTGCGATAGCCGTAGTCGAATGAGTCTCCGAGGTAGTAGGAGTAGCCCTTCATCGTCACCGCCTGGTTCGCCGTAACGACATACCCGTCCACCGGGTCGAGCACGCTCGGCAGAGCGTCGAACGGCACATAGCTCGCAGACCAGTCGTACGCCGGATCCCAGCCCGGCACCGGCCAGTCGCCGTTACCACTGCGCCGGATTGGGATCCTGCCCGGCGCCTGGTAGCCGATGTGGCCGGCAGTGTCGGCGTACACGAGGTTCTGACTCGGTGCCTCGAAGTTCCGTGCGGCGTCGCGGAACTCGGTCCAGTCTGTCGCGGCGTTGATGCCGAACAGGGCATCGGCGGTCCGGCCCGGTGTCAACGCAGTCCACTTCAGCGCGACCGCGTACCCGTCCGCGCGTGCCGGTGACAGCGCCTCCGCAGGTGCGTTGACCCCCACGTCAGCGAGCTCGTCGTTGACGTCGGAAATGAGCGGCCCGTGCCGGCTCTCACGAACGGTGATCGTCGTGGGATCCTCGGTCCCGGCGACCTCGAACGTCTCCTCACGTGTGGTCAGCGGCTCGTGTTTGCCGTCGTACAGCACCTTGTCGCCGGTGACCTTCTCCAGATAGAGGTCCTGCACGTCGGGGTAGAGGTTGGTGAAGCCCCAGGCGATGTCGGCGTTGTGTCCGATCACGATGCCCGGCAGTCCGGCGAAGCTGAAGCCGGTGACGTCGAACGGGCACTCAGGCGAGACGCTGGTGCAGTGCAGTCCCGTCTGGTACCAGACGCCGGGCATGGTCGGAGCGAGATGGGGGTCGTTCGCCAGCAGCGGTGCACCACTCGCGGTGTGCTCACCCGAGACAGCCCACGCGTTCGACCCGAGCCCGTCCCCGCGACCGAGTAGGTCGTCGAGGCTGCGTCTGGCGGACTTGGCCCGCATCAACGCCTCCCGTCCCGCCGAGAGGTACGCCGGTCGCTCCGGCAGCCGCGTCCCGTTGCCGGTGGCATCTTGCTCGAAGACGCCGTCGACGATGGCGCCCTGGGTGACGATGGGCTGGTTCTCGTCATACGGGTAAGGCGGGTAGAGGCTGTCGATCTCCCGCCGCGTCAAACGGGTCGACAGCATCGAACGGGTGATCTCGTCGTCCATGTTGCTGCCGAGGTCCCACGCGATGGCCTTCAGCCAGGCCAGCGAGTCTGCGGCCTCCCAGGGTTCGGGTGTGGTGCCGACGCCTTTCAGCCCGAGGACGGCGTACTCGAGGGAGATCTCCGCACCGTCATGATCGGTGAGATAGGCGTTCACGCCGGCGGCGAACCGGTCCAGGTAGCGACGGGTGTCCGGCGACAGGAGGGCGAGCTCCTGCTCGGCCACCCGCCGCCAGCCAAGCGTCCGGACGAACTCGTCCGTCTCGAGGGCGCTGCTACCGAACAGCTCCGCGAGCCGGCCGGCAGTGACGTGCCGACGGAAGTCCATCTCGAAGAAACGGTCCTGCGCCTGCACGTAGCCCTGCGCATAGAACAGGTCGTCACTGGTGGCGGCATACACCTGCGGGATGCCGTTGCTGTCGCGAAGCACGGTGACCTCGCCGTCGAGTCCTGCGAGCCGAATCGTCCCTGCTGTCTGCGGCATCGACCGCTGCACGGTCCACCATGACGTCAGCAGACCTGCCACGAGTGCGAGAGCGACCATGACGCCCGTCCACCCCAGGACTCGGACCCACCCGCGTCGACGCACGCCCCCATTGTGCCGTGCGGTGCTTTGCGTCCTGACGGACGCTGACGCACAATGGACCCGACTTAGCAGTCGGCTCCGTAGAGTGCCAGTATCGGCTCGATCTCGCGGGGCGGCCTCGTCACGAAGGAGTCCACCGGTGCCCGTCTACCAGTACGCCTGCACGGAGTGCAGCGAGCCGCTCGAGGTGCGTCAGAGCTTCACCGACGACGCGCTTACCGTCTGTCCGGCATGCACGGGACGGTTGCGCAAGGTGCTCAGCGCGGTCGGTGTGGTCTTCAAGGGATCGGGTTTCTATCGGACCGACAGCCGCGCGTCCTCCAACGGCGGCGCAGACGATGGGTCGCCGGCGAGCGATGGCAGCAAGGACTCGGCCAAGGACTCAGACACGGGGAACGGCAAGGACTCAGGCAAGGACTCAGGTAAGGCGAACGGCAAGGACTCGGACAAGAGGAACGGCAAGGACTCCGGCAAGAGGAACGGTAAGGACTCGGGCAAGGACTCAGGCAAAGGTGACACCAATACGCCCCGATCGTCCTCCTCCAGCGACGGCCCCTCATCAGGTGGTGGTGGGCGTAGCTCACACGGTTCTCGCACGTCGAAGGACAGCTCGTCCGGCTCGGGCAGCAGCGCCGACGCCAGCTGATAGGTCGAGGGCACGCGACCTGGCCGACTCGGTCCCGGTTTGGACGCTGTGGACAACGTCCACGGGGCGGGCGGCTTCTTCCTAGGCTGTCTCGATGGCCGACCTCAGCGACGTGACGACCAGGCTCCGGCGTACCCTGCGCCGGCATCGGCGGTGGACGGTCGCCCTGTGTGTGGCGCTCGCCGTCTTCTCGTTCACCCGGGCGGTTGCCCCGCCGGCTCCGCCGACGGCTGCCGTCGTGGTGGCAGCTCGCGACCTCGCCTCGGGGCAGGTTCTCGGACCTGACGACGTGCGCGTCGTGCGTCTTCCTCGGGATGCGGTTCCTGACGGGGTCGCCACCACGACCGAGGCTCTGGTCGCCCGGACGCTGGCCGCCCCCGTCCGCAGGGGTGAGCCGATCAGCGACCGCCGGGTCGTAGGAGACTCCCTCGTCGCCGGGTATGCGCCCGGACTCGTCGCGTCACCGGTGCGGATCGACGACGCAGACGTGGTCAGTCTCCTGCGGGTCGGAGACCGTATCGACGTGTACGCCGCTGTTTCCGACGACGTCGACGACGCCCGCCGGGTGGTCACCGACGCCGCCGTGGTGACGTTGCCTCGGATCGACGACGAGTCCCACGACGGAGCCCTCGTTGTGCTCGCGCTGACGCCAAAAGACGCAGCCGCGCTGGCTCAGGGCAGCGCGGAGGGACCGTTGTCGATCAGCCTGCGGGGGTGAGGCGCCGGTTCGCCAGACGAGGGCGGTGCGGGCGCAGTGCTTGGGCGATGGTGGCAACGTTGGTAATGTCTCGCCCGTTTGCACACCTCACGCGCGCGCGGCGCACCGACACGGACGGGATCGGACCATGAAGGGTTTCAAGGACTTCGTCTTGCGGGGCAACCTGATCGAACTGGCGGTCGCGTTCATCATGGCCGTCGCCTTCACCACTGTCGTCACGGCGACCGTCACGATGATCATGGACGTGCTCGGCGAGCTCGGTGGCACGCCTGACTTCTCCCACTACAGACCGGGCGGAGTTCATGTGGGCGATTTCCTCACCGCTCTTGTCGCGTTTCTCATCCTGTCGGCGGTGGTGTACTTCGGGATCATCGTGCCCTACACCCTGGCCCGGGAACGGATGAACCGCGGCACGTCAGCCGAGCCGAGCCCGGTCACCGAGGACGTCGCGCTGCTCACCGAGATCCGCGACCTGCTCGCCGGCCGGACCGCCGATCCCCCCACCGAGCCCGGCGCCAACCCTCCGCGCTGAGCTACCCCGTCAGTTGTGGTGGGGCGGTACGTCGCGCAGATAGTCGGCGTCGCGACCTGGATCGGAACGGTCACCGCGCTCGTCGCGCGTCCAGTCAGGGAGAACGTCACCGAACACCTCGTCGAGAGACCGCCGCCTGCTTACTGCTGCCCGGCCTGGTGCAGGCCGCTCGCCGTCGGCCTGCGGCTCGACGTCGGCCTGCGTGGGGGTGTCGTGGTCGGGCAACGTCTCATCGGGCCCCGGCGTCTCCGGCTGGGGCCTCGGACCGGAGCTCACCCGCTCGTCGGGTGCGGCAGCCATGACTGGTCGAACACGTCGTGCTCGGGTTTCCATCCCGTCATCTCGTGGATTTTGGCCGAACAGACGCGGTGGGACCGCGCGAGCGGAGCCAACCTCTCGCCCCCGAGCCGCACCATCAGCTTCGGCACGGTCCCCAGGCTTGCGCGGCCGACCGCCTCGGCGAACACCTGGCTCACCGCGTCACGACGAACCGGTTCGGCACCGACGTTATAGACGCCACTGGGCGCGGCCAGGGCAGCGGCAACCGCGGCTCCGGCGTCGTCGGTATGCACCAGGTGCGTCCAGCCGAGTGGGTCTCCGAAGGAAACGGCGCGACCGAGCTTGGCCTGATACAGCCGCCATCGCGTCATCGGGTCGTCGCCGACGAACGAGCCCAGGCGCAAAATGACCGCCTGTCGGCAGGTGCTGGCGAACCTCGAGGCGTTGTCCTCTGCAACGGCGGCCGGGTCGGTTCCCCGCGTCACAGCGACCGTGCTCTCCTCCGTGATCCAGTCGTCACCACCGTCGGCGTACACGAACGAGACGCTCTCTTGCACCAGCCGGCGTACGCCGGCAGCCCGCGCCGCCTGCGCGACCACACGGGAGCCCTGGACGCGGAGCCGGTCGTTGACCTTCCACGCTCCCGGCCTCAGCCCCGCCACTCCTACCGGTACATGGGTCGCGAGGTTGCACACCGCATCGAACCCGTCGAACGCCGCGGTCATCGCGTCCACCTCGAGCAGTTGGGCCTGCACGGGAACGGCACCTGCGGCCTCGAGTGCTGCGGCCTTGGTGTCGTCGCGGGCGATGCCATGCACGTCGTGCCCGTCCGCGACGAGGGAGGTCACCGCCGCGCAGCCGAGCACACCCGTCGCCCCGGTCACGAACACCTTCACCGGACTGCCTCTCGTCGTTGAGATGACGAGACGATAACAGAGCCGTATCAGCCACTGAGACACCTTGGGTCAAGTTGCCGCGACCCTCGTTCGACAGCGGTCGAACGATCCATAAGGATTGCTCGCATGGCACACGATCGGGCCGGGCAGCCGGCACAAGCGTCCGACCTCATCGACGTCGACGCCGTGATCTCCGCGTACTACGAGCGACAGCCCGATCCCAGCGACCCTGCGCAGCGGGTCGTCTTCGGCACGTCGGGCCACCGAGGTTCGAGTCTCGACAGCGCCTTCAATGATGCGCACATCGCCGCCGCCACCCAGGCGATCTGCGAGTACCGCTCGACGCAGGGGTACGACGGACCCCTTTTCCTCGGCAAGGACCCCCACGCGTTGTCTGGGCCGGCGTGGGAAACCGCCGTCCAGGTCCTCGTCGCCCATGGTGTCGACGTCCGGGTCGACCGTGCCAACGGGTTCACACCCACCCCAGCGGTCTCGCACGCGATTCTGCGTGCGAATCGTCAGGGGGCTCCCGCCGACGGCATCGTCGTGACGCCGTCGCACAACCCGCCCCGTGACGGCGGATTCAAGTACAACCCTCCCCACGGCGGCCCCGCTGACACCGACGTCACGAGCCTCATTGCGGCGCGCGCCAACGAGCTGCTCGAGCACGGGCTCGACGAGGTGAGTCGCGTCAGCCTCGACCAGGCGCGTGATGCCCTGTCGACATACGACTTCATGACGACCTACGTCGACGATCTTGGCGCGGTGCTGGACCTCGACGCGATCAAGGAGGCGGGCGTGCGTATCGGCGCAGATCCGCTGGGCGGTGCCAGCGTGGCGTATTGGGGAGCGATCGGCGACCGCTATGGCCTCGACCTCACGGTGATCAACCCACAGGTCGACCCGACCTGGAGTTTCATGACTCTCGACACCGACGGCAAGATCCGGATGGACTGCTCGTCACCGAACGCGATGGCCTCCCTGATCGCCGCACGTGACCGCTTCGACATCTCGACGGGCAACGACGCAGACGCCGACCGCCACGGCATCGTCACGCCCGACGGTGGGTTGATGAACCCGAACCACTTCCTGGCGGTGGCGATCGGCTATCTCTTCGGCCAGCGTCACTGGCCGTCGGAGGCTGTAATCGGCAAGACGCTGGTGAGCTCGTCCATGATCGACCGTGTCGCGAGCGAGCTCGGCCGTACCTTGCTGGAGGTGCCCGTCGGATTCAAGTGGTTTGTGCCAGGGCTGCTCGACGGCGGCGTCGGATTCGGTGGCGAGGAGTCGGCGGGCGCATCGTTCCTGCGCCACGACGCGACGACGTGGACGACCGACAAGGACGGCATCTTGATGGCTCTGCTCGCCAGCGAGATCCTGGCGGTGACTGGCAAGAGCCCCAGTCAGCACTATGCCGATCTCGTTGGCCGCCACGGCGACCCGGCGTACGCCCGGGTCGACGCCCCCGCCAGCCGCGAGCAGAAGATGAAGCTCTCGAAGCTGTCGGCGTCCGACGTCACCGCAGAGACGGTGGCCGGCGAGCCGATCACGGCGACGCTTACCGAGGCTCCCGGCAACGGCGCCCCGATCGGCGGCCTCAAGGTGTGCACCGCTTCGGCCTGGTTCGCCGCCCGCCCGTCGGGCACCGAGGACGTCTACAAGATCTACGCGGAGTCGTTTCGGGGCAGCGACCATCTCGCCCAGGTGCAGACGGAGGCCCGCGACGTCGTCAACGCCACCCTTGCCTAACCCGCCTGCTCACCACATCTCGCCCGTTCGCGCCCGTTCGCCGTTTGCCAGGTCAACAAGCCGACTGCACTGTAGACACGGCAAATTTGCCTCGTGAACAAGCCATCCGCATTGTTGACATGGCAGACCCCACGGTCGCGTTGGAGCGGACTGAGTCAACGACGGGGGGGCGAAATGACGTCAACGGGGGCATACGCCAGGGTCTCGAGCGAGGGGCGCAACATAGCCGCGTCCCCGACGACGACGAAGATGAGCGAGCCTGGGTCGAGCACCCCGGCGTAGGCCTCGTTGGCGCTCTCGGGCGTGACCCGCCGGATCCGGCTCAGGTTGGCGTCGACGTGGTCGAGCGGAAGGTTTTCGTTGAGCAGCATCTCCACCCTGCCCACCACCGCGCCAGCCCGCTCGAAGCCGAGGGCGGCGGAGTCGGTGACGGCGCGGATCGCGGTGGCGGTCTCGTCAGCGTTGATCGTTCCCGCGGCAGCTTCGAGGATCGAGACGATGTGGCCGACAGACTCAGCCGCGGCGTCACTGCGAACCGCGGTCGCGACTGTGAAAAGACCACCGTGACGACCGGTGTCGAGGCCAGAGTTGGCGCCGTACGTGTATCCCTTCTCCTCCCGTAGCACGGTGTTCAGCCGAGAGGAGAAGCTGCCGCCGACCGCAAAATTCGCCACGAACATCGCCGGCCACCGAGCATCGTTACGCGTGATGCCTCGCCCACCGACTCGGACGGTGGCCTGGGGCGCCTCCGGCCAGTCGACCAGCAGCACCCGCCGGTCCGCGACCACGGTGGCAGCTTCGCCGGGCAGCCGGTCACCCCCGACATGCTGCCATCCCGCGAACGCCTCGCTCACGGCCTCGAACGGGTCCACTCCGGCGAAGTCTCCGGCGGCGACGACGGTGGCCTGCGAAGGCTGGAAGTGTTGCCGGGCGTAGGCGACCATGTCGGCCCGCTCGACCTGCGCAACCGTGTCAGCGGCACCGCCGACCGGTCTGGCCGCACGTGCGGCACCGAAAAGCGCGGCGTTGAGCTGCTCCACCGCGACGTGTTGCGGGTACGACGCAGATTGCTCGATCTCCTGCAGGCGCTGGCGTTTCTGCTGGGCGAACTCGGCCTCGTCGAACGTCGGGGCCTGGACCATGTCGGCCATCAACGCGAGGCCCTCGCTGAGCCGAACGAGGGGCACCGAGAGCCGGACCCCGAAACCGTCGGGGGAAGCGCTGGCGTCGACATCTGCCCCGCACACAGCGATGGCGTCGGCGAACTCCTCCGCCGTCCGTCCACCGGCCCCTTTGGTCAGGCAGCCACCGGTCAGGCCGGCCACCCCCTCGCGATCGCGCGGCTCGCCACTCAGAGGTACGTCGAACAACACCGACACTGTCACCACGAACTGTCCCGGACAGTTGTAGACCAAGACGGTGAGGCCATTGTCGAGCCGATGCTCTCGGCGGCTCGGAAACGACCAGTCGACAGCCGGCGGTACAGCCGGCGGGTGCTCCATCACGGTCATGACACACCCGCGCCGTCCGCGACAGCCGCAGACAATGGGTCCGCGTCCCGTGCCCGTCCCGAAGGCGTGATGCGCACCTGAGCCTTGAGCGCCGGCAACAGCCACACCTGGGTAGCCTCCTGTACCTCTGCGGCGGTGATCGACCGCAGTAGCGGCAGTCGCAGGTTGAGCGCCTCGGGATCGTCGAACAGCATCGCGCAGCCGGAGATCGCATCTGCCCGACCAGCCGCCGTCCCCATGTCATCGAGCCAGTCACGCTCGGCCTGCGCACGCGCGACGGCGAGCTCGCCTTCTGTCGGACCGTCCGCGGCGAACGTCTCGAGGACTTCTTCCACCGTGGCAACGACCTCGTCCAGGTCCCGGTCGGGCAACGCCCGCACCGAACCGAGACCGAGCGAGTTGCCGGCGATGAGCGGGTTGATGCCCATGCCGGCGGTGAGGGCCAGCTCATCCTGCCTGACCAGCCGCCGATGAAACCGGCTCGTCTCACCGTCGCCGACGATGGAGCTTGCCAGCTCGACAGCTGCCAGCTCGCGGGAGTCCGGGGCATCCACCGGCAGCCGGGACGCGAGCCATACCGCGGGTGCCGGGACGTCCTCCACGAAGTTGGCGCGCCGCACCTCGCCGACGGGCGGTAGGGCAGGGGGCAGCTCACGTTTCGGCGCTTCGCCGCTGTCGATGTGCCCGAAGTACATGTCCGCCTTGGCGAACGCGGCGGAATCTTCGACGTCGCCCACGATCGAAAGCACGGCTGTGTTGGGCATGTAGTGCCGGGCGTGGAACGCACTCACCTCGGCCAAGGTGGCATCGGCGAGATGTTGCATATTCCCGATCGGCAGGTGGCCGTAGGGATGCTCGGGGTCGAAGATCAGCGGCAGCGCCTTCTCGAACACGGTGCCGTAGGGGACGTTGTCCATGCGTTGGCTGCGCTCCTGGGCCACCACGTCCACCTGGTTGTCGAAGTTCTGCTGGGTCAAGACGTCGTCCAGGTATGCCATCCGGTCGGCCTCGAGCCAGAGTGCGAGGTCGAGGACTCCGGCCGGCATCGACTCGAAGTAGTTCGTGCTGTCGAAGGAGGTGGTGGCATTGAGCGACGCCCCGCGTCCCTGCAGCAGCGCGAAATGGTCGCCGGACTTGACGTGCCGCGAGCCCTGGAACATCAGGTGCTCGAAGAGGTGCGCGAACCCCTGCCGGTGCGGCTCCTCGTGTCGCGAGCCGACGTCGTACCAGAGGTTGACTGCAACGACTCCCAGGCCGGGAGTGGGGCTGACGACCACCCGGAGACCGTTGTCGAGAGTGCGGCTGCTCGTCGGGTAGCGGACGTCGGCTGTCACGCCGTTGAATCTACCCGGGCCGTCACGTCCGCTGCTTCAACAGTCGAACGTGACCCCTCGGTGATGGCTGGGTGATCAGGGTCGTCGGTGCACCACCATCGGAAGCACCGCCCGGGCACCTGCCTCGCGGAGCGCAGCCGTGGCTACCGTGACCGGCCACAGCGTCGCGGTGCGGTCGACGAGCAGGAGCACAGCCTGATCAGCAACGAAGGAGCGCAGGGCGTCGTTGACCTCGAGGGCAGCGCGCCAGGCGGCGGCCTCGTCACCTCCCGACGTCTGGCGCTCCGACACGGGCAGGCTCGGACTCCAGGTCTGCTGCGGCAGCCGCCCGATCGATCCCATCTGCTCGGCCAGCTGCGCCACCAGCTCGCGGTGGCCGGCCGCCGCGAGTCCGACGACGCACTGGGGCCGCGTGGACCAGCTCGCCTTCCAGCGGACGAGGGTCTCGAGGCAGCCGTCGACCAGCTCGCGGGGGAGAGCTGATTCAGCTGGGTTGTCAAACGCGGCCGCGACCACCTCGCGCCACTCGGGCGCATCGGCGTACACGACCACGCGTCCCTCGGCGGCCCCAAGCTCGGCAGGGATGCGGCCCTTGGTGCCGAACGTGCCGCCCGGCCACATCTTCCGAGGCTCGAGGACATGGTCTTCTCCTCGTAGGAGGCGCTGGGCGTCGCGGATGGTGGCGGGGTCGGGCCGGGTGGTGAGCGGACTGGGGAGCCCACCGAGGCACACCGAGCAGCGGCCGCAGGGTGAGGCGTCGGGGTCATCGAGGGATTGCTGCAGCAGCATCATCAGACAACGCGTGCCACCTATGTAGTCGCGCATGATAGCGGCCTCGCGGCGGCGACCAGCGACGACGGAGTCGTAGTGGTCCTTGTCGTAGGACCAGGCGACTCCTGTGCTGTGCCAGCCGTGCCCTGTGCGCTCGACCGCCCCGTCGACGGCCAGCTGCTTGAGCATCAGCTCGATGCTGCCCCGGCGCAATGTCGTGATCGCCTCGATGGCGGGGACCGTCATCGGCTCCGATGCGTCGCGGAGCGTATCGAGCAGGGTGTGGACGTCGGCTTCGACCGGGATGGTCGACGTGGCGAAGTACTCCCAGATCGGCTCGTCGGCCTCACTCGGCAACAGCACGACGAAGGCGTGGTCGAGCCCTCGGCCCGCGCGGCCGATCTGCTGGTAGTAGGCGACGGGCGACGGAGCGGCTCCCACGTGAACCACGAAGCCGAGGTCGGGCTTGTCGAATCCCATTCCTAGTGCTGACGTGGCTACCACCGCCTTGACCTCGTTGCGACGAAGCCGCTCCTCCGTGGCCGTTCGGGTGTCGGCGTCAAGCTGCCCGGTGTAGACGGCGACGTTGGTAGCGCCGTAGCGATGGGCGAGCAGAGCGGTGAGTCGCTCGGCGTCGGCCACGGTGAGGCAGTAGACGATGCCCGAACCTGGCAGCATGGCGAGATGGTCGACGACCCACGCGTAGCGCGAGAGCGGATCCATGGGGGGGACAGCCACCAGCTGCAGGCTGGTACGGGCGAGCTGTCCGCGAAGTACGACGGTGGCTGCACCGAGCTGTGCGGCGACGTCGGTGGTGACGCGCTCGTTGGCGGTCGCGGTGGTCGCCAATACCGGGGTGTGCGGGTTGAGCGTCTGCAGCACGTCGGACAACCGACGGTAGTCGGGTCGGAAGTCGTGGCCCCAGTCGCTCAAAGCATGGCACTCGTCGATGACCAGCAGTCCGAGGTTGCCGGCGAGCGCCGACATCACCCGAGCCCCGAACGTGGGGTTGGCCAGCCGTTCGGGTGAGACGAGCAGCACGTCGAGCCCACCTGCCGACACCCGCTCTTCGATGCCAGTCCATTCCCCGATATTGGACGAGTTGAGCGTGGCCGCCTCGAGCCCGGCCCTGGACGCCGCCTGCACCTGATCACGCATCAGGCTCAGCAGCGGCGACACCACCAATGTCGTGCCGGCGCCTTCTTGCCTCAGGATGGCCGTGGCCGCCCAGTAGACGGCGGACTTCCCCCAGCCGGTCGCCTGTACGACCAGCACCCGCGCGGATGGTTCGCACAACGCGGCAACAGCCTGCTCCTGGTCACCGCGGAGCGCAGCGCCGTAGCCGGCCAGCGCAGTGATGACGTCGCTGGCCTTCGCGAGGCGCGGCGCCGTCAGAGTCAGCCGGGGCGAGCTAGTCATTGCACCAGTCTGCGCGAGACCTCCGACAGCGGCACATTCCCGGGCAAGACAGCAGGCCGTGGACGACCGATGACAGCGACGGCGGGAGCGGCCATACTCAGGACATGCGTCCGCTACCCACGGGGACCTTAACGCTTCTGTTCAGCGACATCGAGGGTTCTACCTTGATGTTGAAGCGGCTGGGTGCCCGTTGGGGTGAGGCGTTATCGGCTCAGCGCTCGATCTTGCGCGCTGCCTTCAATGACCACGGCGGGCACGAGATGGGCACCGAGGGTGACAGCTTCTTCGTCGTCTTCTCCTCAGCGCAGCATGCATTGCTCGCTGCAGTGGATGGTCAGCGCAGACTCCAGCAACACGGGTGGCCCGATGGTGTGCCCGTCAGGGTGCGGGTGGGCCTTCATACAGGGGAGCCGGAGAGACATGAGGACGGCTACATCGGTTTGGACGTGCACCGGGCCGCTCGGATAGCGGCCACGGCGAGCGGAGGACAGACCGTGATGTCGGCCTCGACGCAGGCTCTTGTGGGCAACCACCCCCGAGACGTCAACGTGCGTGACCTTGGGTGGCACCGCCTGAAGGACCTTGAGGAACCTGAACATCTCTTCGAGGTCACCGGTCCCGGTCTTCCTCAGGCCTCCCCGCCTCTGCGCAGCCTGGGTACGTCGGCCAACCTCCCGACGTACTCCATGGAGTTGATCGGTCGCTCCGTGGAGGTCGCCGATGTTACCGATGTCATCGAACGCGACGGCGCTCGGCTTGTGACGCTGACCGGCGCTGGGGGAACGGGCAAGACGAGGCTCGCGGTGGCGGTGGCGAGCGAGCTCCAGCACCGGTTCCCGTGCCACATCTTCTTCGTGGACCTGCACACGGCCGACCGCTCAGCTTTGATGTGGTCAGGCATCGCGGATGCAGTTGGCGTCCCGGCCGATGTCCAGGAACTTCCGCACGAGAGGGCTCTTCGTTTCCTGTGCGACAGAAACTCGTTGCTGATTCTCGACAACCTCGAACAGATCGCCGACGCGGACGTCGTCGTGGGCCGACTGCTGAGCGATGTGCCGGCGGTGCGACTCTTGGGGACGTCGAGGCGACCACTGCATCTCGCCGACGAACACCTCTACCCGGTTCCCGCCTTGGCCGTACCTGAGCGCGGACCGGTCCCGCGGCTCCAGGCGGCCGAGTCGGGATCGGTCAGCCTGTTCGTGCGTCGCGCAAGGATGGTGAAGCCCAGCTTTGACTTGACCGATGACAATGTTGCCGATGTCGTGGCCGTGTGTAGGCGACTCGACGGGCTCCCGCTGGCCATCGAGCTGGCAGCTGCCCGGTCTCGCATCCTTAGTCCTCGAGCGCTGATCAACCGCATCGATGACCGGCTCGGGGATGGCGTGACTGCTTCCGACCGCGCGCAGCGCCAACGGACCCTTGGCGCGACCATCGCTTGGAGCTACGACCTACTCGATAATGAGGATCAGCAAGTCTTCCGGCGACTTGGCGTCTTCTCTAGTCGAGCCGACATGGAGGCGATCGAGTGCGTTGCGGGCTCCCCTGACAAAGACTCGCTCGACGTCATAGCGCATCTCGTCGACATCAGTCTCCTCCAGATCATCGAGGGACCTGACGGTGAGCCGATGGTCGCCATGTTGGAAACGATTCGGCAGTTTGCTCGCGAGCGGTTGCGGGCCTGCGGCGAGTACGACGAGATACGTCTTCGGCATGCTCACTGGTGTGCGCGGGCCGCCGCCGAGATCGCCCGGCTGTTGCACGGGCCGACCCAGATGAGCGCCCTCGACCGGATGGACGCAGTCGAGGAGGACATCCGGGCGGCCCTGGACTGGTGCCTGGTCCCCTCGCCCGCGCCCGCAGAGCGCCGGGAATGCGGTTATGTGCTGCTCGAACCGATGAACAGTTACTGGTACCGCTTCGGATACATCGCGGAGGGCCGCGGTTGGCAGGAGCGCGCGCTGAAGATCATTGACAACGACCGGAGCGCCGATGGGACCCACATCGTGGAGGCTCTGCACGGCATGGGTGTGCTGGCAGTGCAACAAAACGATCTGGCCACCGGCGTGCGGGTGCTCGAACGGGCACTCGAGATGGCACGTCGGCTCGGAGACGTCGATCGAGAGGCACGGGAGTCCAACAGTCTCGGGATCGCCCGGCGCGAGGCCGGCGACATCGACGGTGCCCGCGCCCTGATCGAACGGAGCATCTTCCTCGCCCGGCAGGTGAACAATCCGCATCGTGAGGCGACGGCGCTGACAAACATCGGCCACATTCACATGGACGCTGGTGACTATCCCGCGGCAGTCGAGGCGGGCCGGAAGGCTGTTGCAGCCGAGCTGGCACTCGACGATCCTTGGGGTGTCGCGATCAGCCGATGCAACCTCGTTTTCGCCTTGCTGAACGCCGAGGGCCCCGAACCGGCGTACGAGCAAATCGTGGCTGTGGCGGTCGACGCTGTCGCGCTGGGAGACATCGAGCTGTGCATTGACGTTGTCGAGTCCTTCGCAGCGGTGTGGGCGGCGCGTGGCGATGCGGAACGCTCCGCTTCACTCCTGGCAGCAAGCGACAGTCAGCGCGGCATCGCGGGTATCCCGCGAGCAGCACCCGACCAAGTGCATCTAGACCGCTTCATCGGCCCAGCCGAACGGTCTATAGCCCCGCAGAAGTGGGGTGACGCCTACGCCAGCGGGAAGTCGCTCAACATCGACGAAGCGGTCGCGATGGGGTTGGCTGGTCAATCGGCGAACTCGCCCGCCAGCGTGCATCCGGCGAAACTAGTGGCGCCGAAACACGCTCTCACAGAACCGATAACGCGAGCATAGGAGAATCGATGCCCGGCAATGACGAACGACTGACCCGATGGTGGGAGAAGCTGAGCGAGCAGGAGCGCGCCGACGCCCTCAGGTATCAGGAGACAGGTCGCCTCACCGATGGGCTTCAGCAGTCGCTACAGAGCGCTGAGCTCCTCCAGCCGACGCAGGACCGCCCAGGCCACGTGCTCCCTGCGCATGTGCACGACTTCCTCAAGATGCGCCACGATTAGGTGGCGTTCGTCGATCGCAGACGCGGTGGTGGCTGACGAGCGCGGAGGGGCGACGCAGCCGGGGGGGACTGTTGCATTGAGGGATCTCAGCAAGCGACGACGGCAAATTCTTCGGTGAGAACCCTCTGAGGGCTCGCCCAAACGGCCTGGGATACCGCAACCGGCCGTTGGCACCCCTCCGATGCAGCGACCCACAGCGAATTTTCCTGCGGCGTAGATCTGTCATGGCTTAATGCAACAGTGCCCCCTGACCGGTCGTGCCCACCTGGAGTTGCCGTACCGGTGCACGCTCCCTTTGCAACTTTGGCTGGGGCAAAACAGGGGAGGAGGGAACGAGCAAGAACTCGGTCATCGAGCCCGCTGCTGCCTGACCGCGCGCCACGGCGGGGTGGGCTGTGGAGTGAGCATCTTCCGGTGG
Source organism: Nocardioidaceae bacterium (assembly GCA_013697905.1). Taxonomy (GTDB): domain Bacteria; phylum Actinomycetota; class Actinomycetes; order Propionibacteriales; family Nocardioidaceae; genus JACDHG01. Next base: position 173 of record JACCVZ010000172.1, on the reverse strand, counting down.
TCGAGGCGATCTGCTGGCTCAGAACAGGGTCGCCGTGGCGGGACCTGTCAAGACACCGTCACCTCGCAGGGCCGCACGGCCTGTACGAGTCGCCATCGGGTAGCCACGGGTTCAACCGCGACGGACCCAGATGAGGATCTGCATTGCCGAAGGAAGTCAAGCACGACGAGCAC
>JACCVZ010000171.1 GCA_013697905.1 Nocardioidaceae bacterium | reverse complement strand
GCCCGGTCTACCCGTGGTTCGGCAAGGACATTCGCGACGGCATCGAGCTCGCCGTCGAGAACTACGCCCTCCTCCACCGGCTCTGGCGTGAGGACGTCGTGACCTGGGAGGGCACGCACCGCACGCCGCTCCAGGGGTTCACGGCCACGCCGCGCCCGCTCGACGGCGTACCCCCGTTCGTCTGGCACGGCTCAATTCGTAGCCCGGAGATCGCCGAGCAGGCGGCGTACTACGGGGACGGGTTCTTCGCCAACCACATCTTCTGGCCGAAGGAGCACTACATTCGGCTGATCACGTTGTACCGCAGCCGCTTCGAGCATTACGGCCACGGCAAGGCAGACCAGGCAATCGTCGGGCTCGGCGGGCAGGTCTTTATGCGCAAGAACTCCCAGGACGCCGTGCGCGAGTTCCGCCCGTACTTCGACAATGCCCCGGTGTACGGCCACGGGCCGTCGCTGGAGGAGTTCAGCGACCAGACTCCTCTGACGGTCGGTAGTCCGGAGGAGGTCATCGACAAGACGCTGCAGTTCCGCGAGTACTTCGGCGACTACCAGCGTCAGCTGTTCTTGATGGATCACGCCGGTCTGCCCCTCAAGACCGTGCTCGAACAGCTCGATCTGCTCGGTGAGGAGGTCGTGCCCGTGCTGCGCAAGGAGCTCGATGCGCTTCGCCCCGCTCATGTGCCGGACGCGCCGACTCATGCGAGTCTGCTTGCAGCCAAGGCTCTGAGAGACGCTGGGACCGACCACGTGCAAGAGCGGCTGCAGGAGTCGCTGCGATGAGCCGTCGTACCCTTACAGTCGTCAGCGCGGGTCTGAGCCAACCATCATCGACTCGGCTCCTGGGCGACCGGTTGGCCGTCGCAGCACAACATGTGTTGGAGCTGCGCGGCCATGACACCGTGGTGGAGGTGGTCGAGCTGCGCGACCTGGCCCACGACATCACCGACCACCTGCTGACCGGGTTCCCAAGCGTCAAGCTGCGAGCGGCCATCGACGGGATCGTTGCCGCAGATGGCTTGATTGCCGTCTCGCCAATTTTCACCGCGTCCTACAGCGGACTCTTCAAGTCGTTCTTCGACGTCCTCGAGGCCGACGCACTTGCCGGTAAGCCCATGCTGGTTGCGGCGACCGGCGGCACCGAGCGACACTCGCTGGCGCTCGACCATGCGCTACGCCCGATGTTCGCCTACCTTCGCGCGGTCGTCGTTCCCAGCGGGGTGTACGCCGCGACGTCGGACTGGGGCAGCGGCGAAGCCACCGAGGGACACGACGAAGGATTGGCCGCTCGTATCGACCGCGCCGCCGGCGAGCTCGCGGACCTGGTGGACACCGGCAAAGCGTCCGGACCGGTCGATCCGTTCGATGAGCCGACCCCGTTCGAGCAGCTGCTGCAACGACGCTGAGTTCAGCGAGCGGATATCGCCCGAAAGGCCGCTACTCCCGTGGACGGTCGCTGTCGGACCACTCCGAAGCGCTCCAGCCGCCACCGTTGTCATCCTCCGTGCGGGCCGTGCCCGAGTCGTCGGTGCCTGGCACATGGTGGTGCGTCGGACCGCCGGGCCGTTCGCCCGACCACTCCGACGCCTCCCAGCCGCCGCCGTCCGTGGTTTCGCCCGTGGTGTGGGTCGTCGGAAGCTTGTCAGCGAGGACATCAAGCTTCTGCACCGAAGGGGCCGACGCGAACAACGAGTCGGCTTGGCCGAACAGCGCTTCCGCCACCCGACCGTTGAGGTGTGCCTCTCGGCCGGAATCATCGTCGAACACGTCGAAGATGCCGAACGTTGTCGGGCCGAGACGCACAGCGAACCAGGCGACCGTTCCCGGCTCTTCCTCCACCAGCGCCTGGGCACCGGTCAGAAAACGCTCGACCTCCTGCTCCTTGCCAGCCTGCGCCTCCATGGTCACGATCAATCCTCGAGTGGTCATGGTGTGATCCTCGCCGGGTAGGGCAGGGAGAGCAAATGATTCTCAGGAAACGGCCACCTTCAGGAGGCCGACGACGCTGCCGGGCAGGCGGCCCCCGCCGGACCTTGAACCAACCAAGGTGTCCCGCTCACCGGCAATGTGCAGGTGCAGCATCCCGTGCTCCTCGGGCAACCGGATGCCGAGCGTCTCACCGTAGAACTCTCGTGCCTTCGCGAATGTCGTTCACGGAAAACCCGCTGAAACGCCTTGGTGTTCTCGAACATGATGGCTCTCTTCCACCTCGTGATGCGGACTACAGTGCACTAGGACCAGACTGGCGGTCATGTCGTTCGCCGCTCGTTCTCCAGGCCACCGGACCGTTGCGGACCGCAGCTGGCCCGCACGGATGGGCGTCCTCGTCGGCGCGTGGCTGATTTTACTGGGACTCGTCGTCGGTATCGGGCGACTCCTCACGGGTCCACTCGAGGGTTCAGTCGGCTCCAGCGAGAACGACCTGGCTCGCTCGCTCGTCGGCGAGCGCACCTCGTCGCTGAACGACGTTGCCGGCTTCCTCACCATGCTCGGCGACACGCGCACCGTACTCGTGCTCGCGCCTGTCGTCGCGCTCGGTGTCGGCTTGTGGCGGCGCGACATCCGTCCCGCGCTCTTCGTTGCCCTGACCACAACCGGGGCCAGCGGACTCTACATTCTGGCCGCGAACGTGGACCCCAGACCGCGTCCGCCCGTGAAGATTCTCGACCCGGGCCTCGATCCCCTGCACAGCTTCCCGTCGGGCCACGTAGCGGCAGCCACCGCGTTGTACGGGCTGATCATCGTCTTGGTGTGGACCTACGCCAGGGCGGCGCGGTACGGGGCGACGGCTCTGCTGCTCCTTCCGGTGTTGGTGGTGATGGCCCGCCTGTATGAGGGAGCCCATCACCTCAGCGATGTGCTGACGAGCCTGGTGTACGCGGCGACGTGGCTCGGCGTGACGACGAGGACTCTGCTGCCTCGCCACTCGACGGGAGAATCCGCCCAGAGAGCCGATCATTGACGAACTCCAGATCTCGAGCTCGAACTGGTCGGGACTAGCGTCCTGGACTCAAGGCTCACTCCTGGCCGAGTTCCGTCCGGTCCGCTTCTCTCGCTGACGTGGGATCAGAGTTGGCTTACTCCCACTCATGGGGTTGCCAAGCATCCTTGCTAGAGCGCGTCCGGTAGTAGTTGTGGGTGCTGGGCTTGAAGGCAGGTCGGATTCGGTCGGCTCTCATACAGTCGGGTCGTGACCATCGCCGCTCGCTCCCACGTCCGCTCCGAACTACGGCCAGGTTTTCACCCGTCGCTGGGTGGTCGAGGTGCTCCTCGACCTCACCGGCTACACCGTGGAGCGGGACCTGGCCGACCTTCGCCTGATGGAGCCTTCGTGCGGGTCGGGCGCGGTCCTCGGACCGGCGGTTGAGCGGCTGATCGCGTCCGCCCAGGCTCACGGGCGCAAGCCGGGTGACCTCGCAGACGCCATCCGCGCCTATGACCTCCAGGGGGAGCACGTGGAGACCTAGCGCCGCTCCCGCCGCGCTTGATCGCGGGCACGTACGACGAAGTAGCCACACCGGAGCGCTCCGGGAATCAGTTCGGGTGGGGGTTGGTGACCGCAGCCGCTGCGGTTTCGGTCGCGGCTGCCACCGCTTCGACGATCTTCCACAACCATCGGCCAATGACCTGGGCTAGTTCCACGGGTCCCGCACGAACACGTCGTACGCGCTGTTGGTGTCTCCGGCCACCAGGTTCGACGCTTCCGAGGTGAACGCCAGGGAGCGGCCGTCCGCCGAGATCGACGGCTCTCCACTGAGGCCGTCGGCTGCAAGACCGGCCGAACTGACCGATGCCAGCGACGTCGCGCCGTTCGCCCCGTCCCGCACGAACACGTCGTAGGTGCCGTTGGTGTCTTCGGCCACCAGGTTCGACGCGTACGAGTAGAACGCGACGTAACGTCCATGCGCGGAGATCGACGGGTTACCGCTTTTCAGGTTGGCTTGAAGACCGTCCGAACTGACCGACACCAGGGACGTCACACCGTTTACCCGATCCCGCACGAACACGTCGTAGCTGCCGTTGGTGTCTTCGGCCACGAGGTTCGACGCGAACGAGGTGAACGCGACGTAACGGCCGCCCGACGAGACCGACGGCTCGGAGCTGAAGCCGTCGGCGGGCAGGCCACTCAAACTCACCGACACCTGCGACGACACGTGGTTCTTCCGATCCCGCACGAAGACGTCGTAGCTTCCGTTGGTGTCTCCGGCCACCAGGTTCGACGCGAGCGAGGTGAACGCAACGTAACGTCCATGCGCGGAGATCGACGGGTCATCGCTTCTCGCGTTGGATTGGAGGCCGCTCGAACTGACCGACACCCGCCGCGTGATGTGGTTCTTCCGATCTCGCACGAACACGTCGTCCGCGCTGTTGGTGTCTCCGGCCACCAGGTGCGACGCTCGCGAAAAGAATGCGACGTAGCGGCCATCTGCCGAGATCGACGGCACGAAACTCCCCTTGCGGACTTGGCTGCCGTTCGAACTGACCGACACCCGCCGCGTCACGTGGTTCATCCGATCCCGTACGAACACGTCGGTCCTGCCGTTGGTGTCTCCGGCCACCAGTCTCGATGACTGCGAGGAGAAGGCGACGTAGCGGCCGTCCGCCGAGATCGACGGGTCGAGGCTGCCGCGGTTGGCCTGAAGGCCGCTCGAACTGACCGACACCCGCCGCGTCACGCCGTTCGTCCGATCCCGCACAAAAACGTCGAAGACGCCATTGGTGTCCCCTGCCACCAGGTTCGACGCTGCGGAATAGAACGCGACGTAGCGGCCGTTCGCCGAAAGCGCCGGATCGAAGCTGGAGCCGTGGGCTTGGAGGCCACTCGAACTCACCGACACCCGTAGCGTCGAGTCCTGCAACGTAACCTCCTCCGCCGATAACGCTGCGCCGCCACCGCCAACAGCCCCCAAACCAACCAGCCAGACTGTCGTCGTCAGGACCAACGTCCGACCCAATCCGACCGAGCCACCCTTACCCATGATCCCCTGCTCTCCTGCAAACCCCGCCCTATGAAGCGTGGCGGCGTCCGTGCCGTGCTCATCCGGGCTGCTCCTCCTGGATGAGGGCATCTGTTTCAGCGTAGTGGATGGCCTCGTACTCGACTGGCGGAACCGCTTCGCGGCCGCCGCCCGGACCTCTTGCTTGTCAGCGCCCAACCAGAGTCTGGCGAGGTATGACGTCGAGGCGTCGCGGTGCGCGCGGATCGGGTCGTGGTCCTGCCGGATGACCAGGGCTGGCTGGTCTCTCGGCTTGCGGACTTCGTCGACGGCGGGGGCACCAGCCCGGTGACGGTGGCACCGGTCGGAGGCTGTGGCGGAGCAGGTGCATCGACCCTGGCTGCGGGTATGGCGCTGCGCCAGGACAGACGTGCGGCCTACGACATCGCCGACAGCCTGCGGCTGCCGCTTGCAGGCTCCCTGGTGAGCCGACGCAGCGTCTCCCGTTGAATCAACGAGGGCCTAGGCCCGGTGGCGCGCGGTCGTTTCGGAGCCCAGTGCGGGCGGCTTCTCGACGCGGTCGGCGTCGGAGCCGATGTCGAGTCGCGTGGGTGAGCACGGCTGACGGGACTTCCTCAACCGCATCCGAGCTCACATCGTCGAGCAGAATGCGCAGCCGAGTCCCGCCTGCGTCGCCGAGGCGCTTCGCAAGGAGGGTCATCTCGTGGGTGACACCATGATCGGGGACTCTCGAACCCAGCGCGACCTTCCGTAGTGCTGCAAGCTTCTGTGAAACCGCCTCTGCCGCCTCTAACGGGCTGTCTCCCCGCTGTGACCGACAGGCTGCCCGCCGGGGAGGTCCAGAGCGGCCCAGGCGAAGTTGCCCCTGGCGACCGATCCGACATCAACGGTGACAACACGGCATGCATCCACGAGATTCACACTGACCGTCAAAGCCGTCGTGATCAAGACCTGAGGGGTCGTGGGCAGTGCTCGGGGTCACCCAGGTGCAACTGAGACCACGTCAGGGGGCCGGGAAGGTCAAGATGGACGCGGATTCCGAGCCGCTTCATGCCGCCGCGACATGTGTCCCGAACGGCACATCGCCGGTCGTGACCCACGGCGCGCGGGCAGGAGTGCCCGCGATGTCGGGTCACGCACCAACTTGGAGACGCGATGCCACGACGACGAGGGCAACCCTTCAGCAACTCCGCGTGGGAGCCACACCGATGGAGGGGTCGAAAAGGTCACGAGTCTCATTCAGTGAGACGGAACTCGTTTGACGTTTCTATTTGATCCGTCAAAAGGCCAGGTCAGAGTTGGTGGCTTACTCCCACTCGATGGTGCCCGGGGGCTTGCTAGTCACGTCGAGGGTGACACGGTTGACCTCGCGGACCTCGTTGGTGATGCGGGTCGAGATGCGCTCGAGGACGTCGTAGGGCAGGCGCGACCAGTCGGCGGTCATGGCGTCCTCGGACGTGACCGGCCGCAGCACGACGGGATGACCATAGGTGCGGCCGTCACCCTGTACGCCGACCGAGCGTACGTCGGCGAGCAGTACCACCGGGAACTGCCAGATCTCGTCGTCGAGACCGGCGGCGGTGACCTCCTCGCGGGCGATCGCGTCGGCCTCGCGCAACGTCGCGAGCCGGTCGTCGGTGACCGCACCGACGATGCGAATGGCGAGACCGGGTCCCGGGAACGGGTGCCGCTGGACGATCTCGCGTGGCAGGCCAAGCTCGACTCCGACCCGACGTACCTCGTCCTTGAAGAGCGTCCGCAGCGGCTCGATCAGCTTGAACTGGAGGTCGTCCGGCAGCCCGCCCACGTTGTGGTGGGACTTGATGTTCGAGGTGCCCGCTCCTCCGCCCGACTCGACGACGTCGGGATACAGCGTGCCCTGCACGAGGAACTCGACAGCCTGGCCCTCGGCGCCGGCCTCGGCGACGATCTCCCGCTCCGCGCCCTCGAAGCAGCGGATGAACTCGCGGCCGATGATCTTGCGCTTCTGCTCCGGGTCGCTGACGCCCTCGAGCGCCGACAGGAACGTCTTGGACGCGTCGACGACGCGCAGGTCGACACCGGTCGCTGCCACGTAGTCACGCTCCACCTGCTCGGCCTCGCCCTTGCGCAGCAGGCCATGGTCGACGAACACGCAGACGAGCTGGTCGCCGACCGCGCGCTGCACCAGCGCAGCCGCCACCGCGGAGTCGACACCTCCGGACAGCGCGCAGATGACCTGTTTTTCGCCAACCCGGTCGCGGACGAGCTCCACCTGCTGCTCGACGACGTTGACCATCGTCCAGGTCTGCCGGCAGCCGGCGATATCGACCAGGAAACGCTCGAGCACCTGCTGCCCGTGCTCTGTATGCATCACCTCGGGGTGCCACTGGACGCCGGCGGACCGTCGGTCCAGCGACTCGAAGGCCGCTATCGGGGCGCCCTGCGTCGAGGCGAGTGTCGTGAAGCCGACAGGTGCAGAGGCGACGGCATCCGTGTGGCTCATCCACACCCGATGGCCACTGTCGAGCCCGGCCAGCAACGTGCCGGCCTCCCCGACCGCCAGCTGAGTGCGACCGAACTCAGATGTGCCAGTGCGGCGTACGTCGCCGCCGAGGGCGAGCGCCATTGCCTGGAAGCCGTAGCAGATGCCGAAGATCGGCACGTCGGCCTCGAAGACACTCTTCTGAAGTGCCGGGGCGCCAGCCGCATAGACGGACTGCGGCCCGCCACTGAGGATGATCGCCTTGGGCTGGAGCTTCTCGATCTCGGCTGCCGTGATCGTGTGCGGGACGATCTCGGAGTACACCCGAGCTTCGCGGACCCGGCGGGCGATCAGCTGCGCGTACTGGGCTCCGAAGTCGACGACGAGCACCAGGTCGTGATCGGCGGTCACTCACGCCCCTCTACTTCAGCGGGTCGGCGTCGCGCGTCCCGCGACTGCGAGGGCACCAGTCTATTCAGGACCCGAGAAACTCCTCGGCTCGGGGCGTAACGACTGTGAGGACGTCGTAGTCGTAGCTCACGGGCGCCGCATCTTCTTGAACAGTCGCAGCGTCGACGTCAGCGTCTTGGCGTAACGCTCCTCCGACATGCCGAGGACCGGCTGCATGGGCAGCATCCGCTGGGTCGCGACCGACTGCGCATCGGTGTAGCGGTGGATTCCGTCGACACCCTGCCGACGACCGAGGCCGGACTGCCGCATGCCTCCCATCGGCGAGTCGACAGACGCGAACGTCGCCGCATAGGCCTCGTTGACGTTCACCGTGCCGCAGCGGTCGGCGCCGCTGCGATTCCTGCTGTCCGCTCACACTGTTCCCATCCGCACGATCGCGTCGTGGACATCGACGAATCTCGTCGTCAGCGGGGCCAAGCCGAGCCGGATTCCGTCGGGGCGCCGGAAGTCCGGAATGATTCCTGCCCCGATCAGATTACGGGTGGCTATCCGGGCATCAGGGTGCGTAACGGTCAGGTGTGATCCGCGCCGGTCCGGTCGGCGCGAGGTGCCAAGGCCGTACCCGACCGGCGCCAGCATCTCGTCGTACAGCCCGACGGCCAGGTCCAACAGAGCGACGGCCTTGCGCCGGATCGCGAACACCGTCGCCTCGGCGATCATCGCCACTCCCGGCTCCACGGCGGCCAGGGACAAGATGCTGGGCGTGCCCGTGAGCCAACCGCGGATGTCGGGCTGCGGCTCGTAGCCCTGCGCCATGTCGAACATCGCGCGCTGGCTCCACCAGCCCCAGATGGGCTGACGCAGCTCCGGGTGGAGTTCGGTTCGCACGAACGTGTACGCCGGCGCACCCGGCCCACCGTTGAGGTACTTGTAGGTGCAACCGACCGCGAGGTCGACGCCGTCACCGACGAGGTCGATCGGGACCACGCCAGCCGAGTGGCACAGGTCCCAGACGGCCAGGGCACCGCAGGCATGGATGGCCTCGGTATGACCTGCCATGTCGAGCAAGGCGGCGGAGCGGTAGTCGACGTGCGAGAGCACGACCACCGCGGCGTCACCGTCCAGTTGCTCCGCCAGGGATTCACGGCTGACGCCCTCTGGACCGGCTTCGTCGATCCAGCGGATGTCGAGCTTGCGCTGGCTGGCAAGGCACTCGACGACGTAGCGGTCAGTGGGGAAGTTGTCGCGCTCGATCACGATCGCGCGCCGGTCGGGTCGTGCGTCGAGCGCCGCCGACACGACCTTGTAGAGCGCGACCGTGGTCGAGTCCCCGACCACCGTCTCCCCCGGCCGGGCGCCGAGCAACGACGTGCCGATGGTGTCGCCGACGCGGCGTGGCAGGTCGATCCAGCGGTCGTCCCAGGACCGGATCAGGTGTCGACCCCAGTCGTCGTCCAACACCTCTTGCACCCTGGCGCGAGTTGCTTTGGGCAGCATCCCCAACGAGTTCCCGTCGAGGTAGATCAGCGCATCGTCGGCGATCACGAACTGGTCGCGGTATGCCGCGAGGGGGTCGTCGCGATCCAGCTGCTCGGCGTACTCGCGGCTCGTTTCCATAGCCGCAACCTACCGGCCCTGACGTGCCGAGCGGCCTGTGCTCAGGTGCCTTTGGACTCCTGCGGATCATCGACGTTCACCGTGGGAACTCCGCCGCCGGACCTGGCGATGATGGCCAGGGAGGGCTGATCGGAGGGATTGCTCTCACGGTGAACAGTGAAGGCGGGAACATGAACGAACTCACCTGCCTCGGCGTCGAGGTAACCCTCATATCCCTCGAACTCGAAGCGCAGGACTCCCGAGACGACGTAGAGGCTTGTCTCGTTGAGGTCATGGTGATGCCAGCCGGAGCTGACGCCGGGCATAGTCTCCACCTGGCCCGCCCAGAGGGTCGCCACCTCGAAGGCGCGTGACCGGTCCATCCCAGGAGTGGGGTCTGCCGCAACCAGATCGGCTGCTTTGATCACGCGGACGGGCATGTGCATCCTTGCAGTCTGCCAGCCGATTTGTCGCTACCGGTACTCCGGGTTCTCGAAGTCGAAGCGAGCCCCGGCGTCCCACTCCGTACGCTGGTTTCCAAACGCCGGGATGCCGCCCGACTGGTCGAGCAGGTGGGCGAGGTGCATGAGGTTCCAGGTCATGAACGTCGTATTGCGGTTCGTGAACTCGTTGTCCGGACCACCCGAGCCCTCGTCGAGGTACGACGGTCCGGGGCCAGCCTCGCCGATCCAGCCTGCGTCGGCCTGGGGTGGGATCGTGTAGCCGATGTGTTGAAGGCTGTAGAGGATGTCCATTGCGCAGTGCTTGATTCCGTCCTCGTTCCCGGTGATGAGCGCACCACCAACGCGCCCGTAGTAGTTCCACTGGCCGCGGTCGTTGACCTCTCCCGAGCTGGCATAGAGACGTTCGATGACCTTCTTGGTGATGCTGGAGTTGTCGCCCAGCCAGATCGGGCCGGCGATGACGAGGATGTTCGCCGCCATGACCTTGGCCTGGATGCTCGGCCACTCGTCGCTCTGCCAGCCATGCTGGGTCATGTCGGGATAGACACCGGTGGCGATGTCACGGTCGACCGCGCGGATCACCTCGACCTCGACGCCTTGCTTGCGCATGATGCTCGCGCTGATATCGACCAGGCCTTGGGTGTTGCTCTGCTCAGGCGAGCGCTTGAGGGTGCAGTTGACGAACAGGGCGCGAAGTCGGCTGAAGTCGTAGTCGCTCATGACTCAAGATGGCGTCGAAGCCACCCACAAGCAAGGGTGGTCGCGGCCTGTTCACACACTGGTCAGATCTGACGTCTTCACATACTGGTCAGATCTGTGGTCGTCCGGATCCCATCGAGCGGCACGCGATCGCGGTCGTAGGGGTTGATCCGGCGCGCCTCGGTGATCTGGTCCGGCTCGATGTCGGCGACCGCCAACCCCTCGCCGGCTGACACCCGCACCACCGGGCGACCCTGCGGGTCGTAGATCGCCGTCCCACCGCTGAACTCGAGCTCCCCGCACGTCCCGGTGAGACCGGCGTACACAACGAAGATCGCATTGTCGAGCGCGCGCGCCGCGTAGTAGAGGTCACGACGGTGCTCGCTGCCCACGACGTACGCCGACGGGCACACGTAGACGAGCGCGCCGGCATCGCTGGCGGCCCGAGCATGCTCGGGGAAGCAGCCGTCGTAGCAGAGCCCGAGACCGAGGTGCCAGCCGTCGAGCATGAGCGAAGCGCCGTGCGCGCCAGCCGTGAAGATGCTGCGCTCCTCGTCCCACAGGTGCTGCTTAACGTACGCCACCGCGACCTCCCCCAGCGGTGAGATACTCAGCAGGGCAAGAGATCTCGACCCGCTGTCGGCCCGCACTGACGCGCCCACGACGACGGCAACCTGCTCCGTCACTGCCGCCTCGGCCAGCGGCGCGAGACGTGGGTCGTCGACGGTCACGTCACAGCGGTCAGCCTGCTCGCGCAGCGTCTTCGGGTCGTAGCCCGACAAGAACAACTCCGGCAGCAGGACGAGACGCGCGCCTTGACGGGCGGCCCCGACTGTCCAGCGAACCGTGGTGGCGACATTTAATTCGACCTTGCCCGCAAGGGAGGCCGCCTGCACCGCCGCCACCCGCAGCGGCGGCAAGGTCGCGTCAAGCTCGGTCATGTTCCGCTCCTGCCCCCAGTCTCGATGTCGTCAGGTGACGACTCGCCGTCATTCGACACTCTCCACTGCTCGCGCGTGATCGCGTACTCGACTTCGCCCATTCGTTTCCGGGGTCGTCACGACGCGCACGTTCCCGCGATTCGCGGGTCGGCGCGAGCTACTCGACGACGACTTCGACCCGCTGGAACTCCTTGAGCTCGGTGTAGCCTGTGGTGGCCATCGAGCGTTTCAGGGCACCAACGAGGTTCATGGTGCCGTCGGAGACGAACGACGGCCCATGCAGGATCTGGCCCAGTGTCCCGACGGTCCCGATCTCCACGCGCTCACCCCGAGGCAGTGAGGCATGGTGCGCCTCGGCACCCCAGTGGAAACCTCGCCCGGGTGCCTCCTTTGCGCGTGCCAGCGGCGAACCGATCATCACGGCGTCGGAGCCGCAGGCGATGGCCTTGGCGATGTCGCCGCTCTTGCCGATGGAGCCGTCGGCGATGACGTGCACGTAGCGGCCGCCAGACTCGTCCATGTAGTCGCGACGTGCCTCGGCGACGTCGGCGACGGCCGTCGCCATGGGCACGGCGAGCCCCAGCACGGTCCGCGTCGTGTGCGCCGCGCCGCCACCGAAACCGACGAGCACTCCCGCCGCTCCGGTGCGCATCAGGTGCAGCGCGGCCTGGTACGTCGCGCAACCACCGACGATGACCGGGACGTCGAGCTCATAGATGAACTGCTTGAGGTTGAGCGGCTCAGCCTGGCCGGAGACGTGTTCAGCCGACACCGTCGTGCCGCGGATGACGAACAGGTTGACGCCGGCGTCGATGACGGCCTGTGCGTGTTGCTTGGTCAGCTGCGGTGAGAGGGCGCCGGCGACGGTTACCCCGCAGTCGCGCATCTGCTTCACCCGGTCGACCATGAGCTCGGGCTTGATCGGCTCGGAATAGATCTCCTGCAGCCGCCGCGTTGCGTCGTGACCGCGCAGACGCGCCACCTCGTCGAGCAGCGGCTCCGGGTCGTCGTACCGAGTCCACAGGCCTTCGAGGTCGAGCACCCCGAGCCCGCCGGCCCGACCGAAGGCGACGGACGTGGCCGGCGACATGACCGAGTCCATCGGTGCGGCGATGATCGGGATCTCGAAGCGGTAGGCGTCGATCTGCCAGGCGACCGAGACCTCTTCCGGGTCTCGAGTACGCCGACTCGGAACGATAGCGATGTCATCGAAGGCGAAGGCCCGGCGTCCCCGCTTAGCCCGACCGATCTGGATGTCCATGCAGTCTCTCGTCTCGCTCGCCAGGTCAGCGCGGGGCGTAGTTGGGCGCCTCGACGGTCATCTGGATGTCGTGCGGGTGCGACTCCTTGAGACTCGCCGAAGTGATGCGCACGAACCGTCCGCGCTCCTGCAGCTCGGCAATCGTCCGGGCACCGACGTAGAACATTGACTGTCGCAGGCCACCCAGCAGCTGGTGGGCAACGGCCGCGAGCGGACCCCGGTAGGCGACCCGGCCTTCGATACCCTCCGGCACGAGCTTGTCGTCGCTATCGATCTCCGCCTGAAAATAGCGGTCCTTCGAAAACGATTTCTGGCGCCTCGATGACATTGCCGCCAGGGAACCCATGCCGCGGTAGGACTTGAACTGCTTGCCGCTGACGAAGATGAGCGCACCCGGGCTCTCCTCGCAGCCGGCGAGCAGCGACCCCACCATCACCGTGTCTGCCCCCGCCACGATCGCCTTGGCGATGTCACCGGAGTACTGCAGCCCGCCGTCGGCGATGACGGGTACGCCGGCGTCCTTGCACGCCAGCCACGCCTCGTGGACCGCGGTGACCTGCGGTGCCCCCACGCCGGTCACGACTCTGGTGGTGCAGATCGAGCCTGGCCCGACGCCTACCTTGACCGCGTCTGCGCCCGCGTCTACGAACGCGTCGGCGCCGAGCCGGGTGGCGACGTTACCGCCGATGACCTGCACGTGGCGGGTGGCGGAGTCAGTCTTGAGCCTGCGCACCATGTCGAGCAGCAGGCGTACGTGGCCGTGCGCGGTGTCGGCCACGAGCACGTCGACACCCGCCTCGACGAGGGTGGTGGCGCGATCCCACGAATCGCCGAAATAGCCGATGGCTGCGCCCACCATCAGCCGGCCGTCAGCATCGTTGCTCGCTTGCGGGAACTGCTCGGACTTGACGAAGTCTTTGACCGTGATGAGCCCGGCCAGCCGGCCCTCGCCGTCGACGATCGGCAGCCGCTCACGCTTGTGTCGACGCAGGAGCACGGTGGCGTCCTCTCGGCTGATACCAACCGGGGCAGTGATCAGAGGCAACGGCGTCATCACCTCGTCGACCTTGGTCGTGGCCCACTCCGCGACCGGGGTGAACCGCAGGTCGCGGTTGGTGATGATGCCGAGCAGTCGATCGTCGCTGTCCACCACGGGCAGGCCGGACACACGGTACTCGCCGCAACGCTGGTCGAGCTCCTCGAGTGTCGCGTCACGGCCGATGGTGACCGGGTTGGAGATCATCCCGGTTTGCGTCCTCTTCACGAGGTCGACCTGGTAGGCCTGGTCCTCGATCGACAGGTTGCGGTGCAGGACACCGATCCCGCCCTGCCGGGCCATCGCGATCGCCATCCGCGACTCGGTGACGGTGTCCATTGCGCTGGACACCAGCGGCACCGCCAGCTGGATCTCCCGGGTCAGCCGGGTCGTGGTCTCGACGTCACTCGGGGCCATGTCGGTCTCCCCGGGCAGCAGCAGGACGTCGTCGTACGTCAGACCCAGCGCTGCGAACTTCTCCGGAACCCCGGCCGACGTGAGATCCATCGTCTTATCGTACGGGCCTCGAACCGTTCGCTGTCGCCTCGTCCATGGACGGGCCGGTCGTCGGTACGGATGGCTCGGGAGATTCAGGGGCAGGGTCCGGTGCAGGGTCCGGTGCAGGGTCCGGCTCCGAGGACGGCCCGGGAGATTCAGGGGCAGGCTCCGGTGCAGGGTCCGGCTCCGAGGACGGCGCGGGAGATTCAGGGGCAGGGTCCGGTGCGGGGCCTGGGTTCGCTCGGCCAGGATCCGCGGGGCCCGGGTCCACCCGGCGAGGATCCGCACGGCCAGGGTCCGCGGGGCCCGGGTCCGCAGGGCGAGGGTCCGCAGGGCGAGGGTCCGCAGTGTCCGGGTCCCCAGGGCCGGGTTCGGTCGTGCCTGAGCCAGTCCGCTCGGAAGGCGGTGCTCCCTGACGGGCGGTGCCGGTGTGCGGATCACTCGTCCGAGGACGTGGCGACAGTAGGCCATTCGCGGACGAGTGGCGAGCTGGCAGATCAGCTCCGTGCGGCTCTGCGTCCCGCTCCGGAGCAGGCGCCGCTTCGCGTCGGGATGGCCCGGCGGAGGGAGCGGCACCCGGCGGTTCCCCACGGTCCTTCGGCGCCGCCGCTGTCGGCTGGGCGGCGGGCAGGCGATCTTTGACGGCATCAGCCGTGCGTAAGAGGGGACGGTGCGCCGACGAGCGTCCATTGTCAGCGGCCGAGGCAAGCTCGGGGTCCCGCGGGTGCGACCACCCAAGATCCACCACGAAGTCGTGCCCGAGGAGGGAGAGGTGGCGGGCAACGAACGTGACCGGTAACAGCGGATCTCCGGTCACGGCCGCCGCGATCCCGGAAGACGTACAGGCGAGGGCTACCCCGATGGCGAGGCCGAAGCGACGACGACCGCGAGGCGGGCCGCGGCGGGCCGCGGGGGGTCGCGGGGTAGCGAGCACAGTGGGCACATCCACGAAGTTGACCAAGGTGGCGAGGGCCTTGAGGACGTCGTCACCGCACGGGGCAGGCGTACGCCGCTCAGCGAGCGCAGAGATCAACTCGTCTGTGCTGCGGACAGCGTCGAACGACTCAGCCATGACCCCCCTCCCCTCGTCGTTCGGCGAGTGCCCTCATCTTGGTGACAGCCCGATGCTGCGCCACTCGAACAGCGCCGGCAGTCATCCCGAGAGCCGCGCCGGTCTCCTCCGCGCTGAGGCCGGACGCGACTCTCAACAGCATGACCTCGCGCAGCTTCGGAGGCAATCGGTCAAGAAGCTTGGTTGCCAACGCAACCTCGCTCCACTGCACGACTTTCTCCTCTGGGGTCGGTCCCTCGTCGATCTCGTCGCGGACCTCGTCGGTCGGCACCGGGGCCCTCGAGAGGGCTCGCTGCGCGTCGATGACCTTGCGGGAGGCGACCCCGTGTACGAACGCCTCGAAGGGACGACCCGTGTCCCGATAGCGCGGCAGGGCACCGAGGATCGCGAGGCAGATGTCTTGCGTTACGTCGTCGGCGAGATGCTGGCCGCCGGGGTATGTAGCAAGGCGTGCTCGGGCGTAGCGGTGCGCAATCTCGCGGACTCGGGCGAGCAACGCTTCTACCTCGGGTTTGCCGCCCTGCTGCGCCGACCGTGCGAGGCTCGACAGGTCAGGACGGGCGTCACGGAGAGCAGCGGACGCGGACATGCCCTCAGCCCCCGGAGTCATCACAGGACCAAGGGTGACATGAACGACGGAAATCCACACGGCCGGACGATTCGACGACGAAATGTGCGGCACCTGACCCGAGAACGAGTAGAAACCGCAGGCTGGACCGTCGTCAACAACGAAATCCGCCGTCAGCCTCGAGTGCTCTGACACAGCCGCCCTGGCGGACAAGTCCGGAGACCAGCCCGCCAGGGCGTCTGCGCCGAGGCGTCAGTAGGCAACGGTGCGCAGGCGTGCCCGGCGTACCTCAGTGCCCGTGGCCGTGGCCGTGACCACCGGCGGCGTCGTCATCCGACTCCGCCGGCTTCTCCACGATCAGGGTCTCGGTGGTGAGCAACATGCCAGCGATCGAGGCGGCGTTCGTCAGCGCCGACTTGGTCACCTTGACCGGGTCGAGCACGCCCTGCGGGACCAAGTCTCCGTACTCCCCGGACTCAGCGTTGAAGCCGTTGCCGACACCTGCTGCGCGCACCTTGGCAACGACGACATAACCCTCGTCGCCGCCATTCTCGGCGATCCATCGCAGCGGCTCGTCGATCGCGCGGCGGACGATGTCGACGCCGACCTTCTCGTCACCCGTGAGACCGAGGCCGTCCGACAAAACGCTGGCAGCATGCACGAGCGCGGAGCCGCCACCGGCGACGATGCCCTCTTCGATGGCTGCACGGGTCGCCGAGACGGCGTCCTCGATGCGGTGCTTCTTCTCCTTCAACTCGACCTCGGTGGCCGCGCCGACCTTCACGACGCAGACACCACCAGCCAGCTTGGCAAGGCGCTCCTGAAGCTTCTCGCGGTCCCAGTCGGAGTCGCTGCTCTCGATCTCGGCCTTGATCTGGTTGACGCGAGCGGCGACGTCAGAGGGATCGCCGAGGCCCTCGACGATCGTGGTGTTGTCCTTCGTGATGACGATGCGGCGGGCTTGCCCGAGCACCTCGAGGCCGACCTTGTCGAGCTTCAAACCAATGTCGGCCGACACCACCTGTGCCCCGGTGAGGGTGGCGACGTCCTCCAACATGGCCTTGCGCCGGTCGCCGAAGGCTGGAGCCTTGACCGCAGCCGCGTTGAAGGTACCGCGGATCTTGTTGACCACCAGCGTCGACAGCGCCTCGCCGTCGATGTCCTCAGCGATGATGAAGAGGGGTTTGCCGGCCTGGATGACCTTCTCCAGCAACGGAAGAAGGTCTCCGATCGCGCTGATCTTGCCCTGATTAAGCAGAATGTACGGGTCGTCGAGGACCGTCTCCATGCGCTCAGCGTCAGTGACGAAGTACGGCGAGATGTAGCCCTTGTCGAACTGCATCCCCTCGGTGAACTCGAGCTCGGTGCCGAAGGTGTTGGACTCCTCGACAGTGATGACGCCGTCCTTGCCGACTTTGTCGAAGGCCTGCGCGATGAGCTCCCCGATGAGGCCGTCGCGCGCAGAGATGGTGGCCACGTGCGACATGTCCTCGGTCGAGTCCACGTCGCGGGCGACCTTGCCAAGCTCGGCGTTGACGGCCTCGACAGCCTGGTCGATGCCGCGCTTGAGGCTCATTGGGCTGGAACCGGCGGCGACTGCCCGCAAACCCTGATGCACCAGCGCCTGCGCGATGACGGTCGCGGTCGTCGTACCGTCGCCGGCGACGTCGTTGGTCTTGGTGGCGACCTCTTTGGCGAGTTGGGCGCCGAGGTTCTCGAACGGGTCGTCAAGCTCGATCTCTCGGGCGACGGTGACGCCGTCGTTGGTAATGGTCGGGGCGCCCCACTTCTTGTCGAGGACGACATAGCGGCCCTTGGGGCCGAGGGTCACCTTGACGGTGTTGGCAAGCGCATCGACGCCGCGCTCGAGCGCGCGACGGGCGTGCTCGTCGAACTCCAGGATCTTGGACATGGTTTAGCTGTTCCTTACTCGTCTGGCGGTAGCGATCGGCTACCACGAGGAACGCCCCGGGGCCCGCTGGTCCATAGGAGGGCAGCGGACCGTCGGGGCGTGCCAGTGCAAGCGTGTTGCGTTTACTTCTCGAGGACGGCGAGGACGTCACGGGCCGAGAGGATGAGGAACTCCTCGCCCGAGTACTTGACCTCGGTTCCGCCGTACTTGCTGTAGATGACCTTGTCGCCGACGGAGATGTCGAGCGGTACACGGTTGCCGCTGTTGTCAACGCGACCTGGGCCAACGGCCAAGACTTCGCCCTCTTGGGGCTTCTCCTTGGCCGTGTCCGGGATGACCAGGCCGGAGGCCGTGGTCTGCTCGGCTTCGAGCGTGCGGACGAGAATGCGGTCTTCAAGCGGCTTGA